>NZ_LRON01000025.1:0-95937 GCF_001758795.1 Duganella sp. HH101
GCCCGGGTACCTGCCGCTGGCGGGCGAGACGGCCAGCGGCGACGCCTGGGCCGTGGCGCGCCAGCGCCATACGCTGACCTTGCTGATGGTGGACGGCCTGGGCCATGGGCCGGAGGCGGCCAAGGCGGCGACGGCGGCGGTGCAGGCGATGGCGCAGCAGCCCAGCCTGCGGCCGGCCGAGCAGCTGGCGGTCTGCCACCAGGCGTTGCGCACCACGCGCGGCGCGGCGCTGGCCGTGGCGCTGCTCGATCCGGCGGCCGGCCTGCTGCATTTCGCCGGCGTCGGCAACATCAGCGCCTGCATCATCGATCATGGACCGCGGCGCCAGCTGGTGTCGCACAACGGCATCGTCGGCCACAATATGCGCAAGGTGCAGGAATTCACGCTGCCGTGCGCGCCCGGCGCGCTGATCGTCATGGCCAGCGACGGCATCAGCACGCAGTGGGACCTGGACCAGTATCCGGGCCTGGCCGGCTGCGCGCCGTCGGTGATCGCGGCGGTGCTGCTGCGCGACTGCGCGCGCGGCCGCGACGACGCCAGCGTGCTGGTGCAGCGCTGTCCGGAGGCCGCATGAATACTCTGGCGCGTATCCTGCAGGTGGGCATCGACAGCGAGCCGGACGTGGTGATGGTGCGCCAGCGCGCGCGCCAGATCTTGGCGCTGCTGGGCTTTGGCGTGCAGGACCAGGTGCGGGTGGCGACGGCGGTGTCGGAAGTGGCGCGCTGCGCCTACGGCCGGCTGGCGGGCGGCCGCGCGCAATTCGCGCTCGATCTTCAGGCCCAGCCGCAGCGGCTCAGCGTGACGATACGCGCCGACGGCGGCGCGCTGCGCCCGGTGGCGCTGCCGCCCGGCGCCGAGGCCGAGTCGCCGTCGCTGCAGTTCGACAACGCCATCGTCACCGCGCAGCGGCTGATGGACGGCTGCACCGTGCAGGCCGGCGCCGAGCCGGGCCTGCAGGTGACGATGCACAAGGAACTGGGGGCGCGCCAGCAGCTCGACCACGCCGGCCTGGAGCGGCTGACGGCGGCGCTGGCGGCCAGCCCGGTGCAGAACACCTACGCCGAAATGCAGCAGCAGAACCGCGAGCTCGGCTCGGCGCTGGCCGAGCTGCGCGAGCGCCAGGACGACCTGCTGGCGCTGACGCGCGAGCTGGAGGACACCAACCGCGGCGTGGTGGCGCTGTACGCCGAGATCGAGGAAAAGGCCGAGCGCCTGCGCAAGGCCGATGAGATGAAGTCGCGCTTCCTGTCCAACACCAGCCACGAGCTGCGCACCCCGCTCAGTTCTATCCGCGCGCTGGCCAAGTTGCTGCTCGACCGCATGGACGGCGAGCTGACCGTGGAGCAGGAGCGCCAGGTCGGCTTCATCGCCAGCGCCGCCAGCGACCTGTCGGAGCTGGTCAACGACTTGCTGGACCTGGCCAAGATCGAGGCCGGCAAGGTCGAGCTGACCACCGCGCCCATCGATATCGGCAACCTGTTCAGCGCGCTCAAGGGCATGCTGCGGCCGCTGGCGCGCAGTTCGACCGTGGTCGAGCTGGTGTTCGTGGCGCCGCCGCAGCCGCAGGCGCTGCTGTCGGACGAGGGCAAGGTGGCGCAGATCCTGCGCAATTTCATCTCCAACGCCCTCAAGTTCACCGAGGTGGGGCAGATCACCGTCGAGCTGCGCGACAGCGACGATGCCGGCCATGTGACGTTCGCCGTCAGCGACACCGGCATCGGCATCAGCGCCGACAACCTGCAGCTGATCTTCGAGGAGTTCAGCCAGATCGAGCATCCGCTGCAACGCCAGTCGAAGGGAACCGGCCTGGGCCTGCCCCTGTGCCGCAAGCTGGCCACGCTGCTGGGCGGCGCGGTCGATGTGCGTAGTGAAGCCGGCGCCGGCTCCACGTTTTTCCTGCACTTGCCGCGCCAGTTCGCGCCCGGCGAGAGCGACAGGGGCAGTTTATGATGAAGGACAAGCCTGTGAGTAATAGCGATATTCTGATCCTGAACGTCGACGACAACGACGGTGCGCGCTATGTGAAGACCCGCATCCTGCAAGGCGCAGGGTTCCAGGTGGCCGAAGCGGCCAACGGCACCGACGCGCTGCTGCTGGCCAGGCGGCTGGTGCCGGCGCTGGTGCTGCTCGACGTCAAGCTGCCCGACATCAACGGCATCGAAGTGTGCCGCCAGATCAAGGCCGACCTGACCACGTCCAGCGTGCTGGTGCTGCAGACCTCGGCCGCGCTGACCGGGCGCGACGACAAGATCCGCGGCCTGGAGGGCGGCGCCGACAATTACCTGGCCGCGCCGATCGAAGCCGATGAACTGATCGCCAACGTCAACGCGCTGCTGCGCCTGCAGCGCACCCAGGCCGACCTGCGCAACAGCGAGGAACGCTTCCGCCAGCTGACCGACAACATCGAGGACGTGTTCTGGATGTTCGGCCTGTACAGCAACGAACTGCTGTACGTCAGCAAAGCCTATGAAACGATGTGGGGCCGCGCCGCGGAGCAGCTGCAGCAGCGGCCCGACGACTGGATCGAGGCGATCCATGCAGACGACCGTGCCGGCGTCGACGCGCACTGGCAGGCGGTGCAGAACGGCGGGCACTACGAGCAGGAATACCGGCTGTGCCAGCCCGACGGCGTGCTGCGCTGGGTGCGCGACCGCGCCTTCCTGGTGCGCAACGCCAGCGATGCGCCGTACCGCATCGCCCGCATCACCAGCGACATCACGCACCGCAAGGAAATGGAAAGCCTGCTGCACTCGGCCGACGAAAACAAGAACGACTTCCTGGCCACGCTGGCGCACGAGCTGCGCAATCCGCTCAGTCCGATCCGCAACGCCGTCACGCTGATGGGCGAGGCGGACGCCGGCCAGACCGAGGTCCATCGCAAGGCGCGCGAGATCATCGTGCGCCAGGTCGGGCACCTGTCGCGGCTGGTGGACGACCTGCTCGACGTGGCGCGCATCTCGGAGGGCAAGCTGACGCTGCGCCTGCAGGAAGTGGAACTGCACGCGGTGCTGGAAGCGGCGGTGGAGTCGGTGCGGCCGCTGATCGAAGCGCGCGGCCACCGCCTGCTGCTCGATGTGCCGGCGCAGGCCATCTGGCTCAACGGCGATCCGGTGCGGCTGTCGCAGGCGGTCGGCAACCTGCTGCACAACGCCGCCAAGTTCACCAACAGCGGCGGCGAATTGCGGCTTGAGGTGCGCCTGACGGCGCAGCAGACCGTGTGCATCGCGGTGCGCGACAACGGCATCGGCATCACCGGCTACAACCTGCCGCGCATCTTCAATATGTTTGCGCAGGGCGCGTCGGCGCACGACCGCGCGCACGACGGGCTGGGCATCGGCCTGTCGCTGGTGTCGACGCTGGTGCGGATGCACGGCGGCAGCGTGGCCGCCGACAGCGCCGGCATCAACCAGGGCAGCAGCTTCGTCATGGAGTTGCCGCTGCTGGCCACGGCGCCGGCCGCCGTCGCTGCGCCGGCGGCGACGCCGCCGGTGGCGGCCCGCCGGCTGCTGCTGGTCGACGACAACGTCGATTCAGCCGAAGTGATGGGCGAGCTGCTCAAGGTGATGGGCCACGAGGTCTACGTGGCGCACGACGCCGGCCGCGCCATGGAACTGGCGCGCGCCCACCAGCCGGACGCCATCATCCTCGACATCGGCCTGCCTAACATCGACGGCCACTCGCTGGCGCGCATGCTGCGCGCCGAAGCGGCGTTCGCGACGACGCGCCTGATCGCCCACACAGGCTTCGGCTCGGCGCGCGACCGCGAGAACACCACCGAGGCGGGCTTCGACTTCCATCTGGTCAAGCCGGCCAGTCTGGACGACCTGGAACGGGTGCTGCGCACGATCTAGCCAGCGCCGTCGATCGGCCACTGTACTTGCGCCGCATCGCCGGCATCAAGATCCCGCTGGATACGGCGCCTGCAGCGCAAAGGAAACTGCGCGTAGCCGCCATTGCCGGCGGCCTTGCCATGCGCAGGCGTGGCTATTTGATGCGTATCCGCTGGCCGCTGCCGCTGGAGGCTTCGATGCTGTCGATCAGGCCATGCATCGCCAGCCCGTCGGCAAAGCTTGGCGCCAGCCGGGTGCCATCCTGCACATCGCGCGCGTGGGCGGCATACAGGTTGGCCAATTCCAGCTGGCTGCCGCCCAAGTCGCTCGGCGGCAGCCAGTTGTAAATGTCCGGAACGGCCAGCACCTGCATGGGCTGCGCGTCGCCTTGCGCGCCCTCGATGACGTTGAAGGCGTTGCCGAAGCTGGTGTGGTTGGAGATTTTCAGGTCGCCCCCGGAGCCGGTCAGGTCCAGCTGCCAGCCGAAGTTATTGCGCTTGCCCGCTTCCAGATGGGCCGTCAGCACGGCGCCATTGGAGAAGCTGCCGCTCACCACCACCTGGTCCGCCAGCGTGTGCGGCATGACGGTGCCGGATTCGATCAGCGTCACCTCCTTGAACTGGTTGACCGTCAGCGCGTGGATGCTGTCCGGGTGCCCGACCATGGTGAAGACGGCGTCGAAGAAGTGGCCGCCGTAGATCGACAGCAGGCTGGAGAAATTCTCCGCCGGGACGGTGAAGTACAGCGATTGCAGGCGCCGTTTCTGGAAGTACTCGACGCTGACATGCAGCCGCACCGAGCGCAGCTCGCCGATGTAGCCGTCCCGCACGAGGTCGCGCACATAGCGGTAGTCCGGACCGAGGCGGCGCTGCAGGCCGACGATATGCCGCACGCCGGCCTGGTTGGCCAGGTCCATCAGTTCCTGCGATACGGCCTTGCTCGGGGTGAGCGGCCATTCGCTGTAGACGTCCTTGCCGGCGGCGATGGCGGCGCGTATCGCGTGCTCGTGGCTGGGGGCGGGATTGAGCACCAGTACCAGATCGACTTCGGGATGGGAGACCAGCGCCTCCAGCGTGTTCAACGCGTGCTTGATGCCGTGCTGCGCGGCGACGGCGTCGGCCTTCTCCTGGCTGCGGCTGAAGATCGCGGTGATCTCGTATTGCGGCAGCAGTTTCAAGGAAGGGATATGGCCGTACTCGGCCCAGGTGCCTGCACCGACGATGCCGACGCGGATTTTGCTGTTCATACTGGCTCCTCTGAAAAGTGTGGAGAGCCAGTGTGATGGTAGCGGTCGTGAAGATAAACAGGCCGGGGTTCCGAAGATATCGGACAGTTTGTTCCGATATCGGGCGCGTGCCGTCAGATCCGCATGTTCTGCACGACGTAGTCGATGAACACGCGCAGCTTGGGCGAGGCGTAGCGGCTGGCCGGCCACAGCATGGTGAACGTCACCGTCTGCTCCATGTAGTCGGCCAGGATGATTTGCAGGCGCCTGTCCTTCAGCTCATCCTCGATGATGAAGGTGGGCAGGAAGGCGATGCCTTCGCCCTGCAGCAGCGCGTAGGTGATCGCCTCGATGGTGCTGCAGGTCATGCGCTCGTTCAGCTGCGGTTCCGGTTCGCCGTCCGCCAGCTTGAAGGGCCAGCGCTCGATGCGGCCGCTGGCCGGGAAGCGGTGCAGCAGGCAGTGGTGCTGCGCCAGTTCGCGCGGATGCGACGGCGTGCCGTGCTTCGCCAGGTAGCCGGGTGAGGCCACCACCACCTGCGGGCAGGCGCCGATGCGGCGCGAGGCCAGGCGCGAATCGTGATGGGAGCCGGTGCGGATCACGGCGTCGTAGCCTTCTTCGATGATGTCGACCATGCGTTCGGACAGGTCGATCTCCAGTGCGATGTCGGGATAGCGGCGCATGAAACCGGTCAGCGCCGGCATCACCAGGCCGGTGAGCTGCGGCGTGCTGACGCGCAGGCGGCCGCTGGGCGTGCCGGAGAGTTCGGACAGTTCGGCTTCCGCCGCTTCCACTTCGCTGAGGATGCGGCGGCAGCGTTCCAGGAACAGCGTGCCTTCGGCGGTCAGGGTGATGCTGCGGGTGCTGCGGTGGAACAGCCGCACCGCCAGCCGCTGCTCCATGCGGGCGATGCTCTTGCCGACGGCCGACGAGGATATGCCGAGCTGCGCGCCGGCCTTGGTGAAACTGCGCGTCTCGGCGACGGCGACGAACAGTGAAATGCCGCTCAGGCTGTCCATGGCGCTCTCCCGGTTGTCATGATTGCGGAAGTATGAGTCCGATATCTTTGGAATTGCAAGCTATTTATCTTCAATTGGTAAAGCCTTACATTGGCTGTATTCCCAACCTGGAGAGCGAATCATGAACAAGCTGATGTCCCCTGTAGCAATCGGTCCTTACACTTTCAACCACCGCGTGGTACTGGCGCCGCTGACCCGCATGCGCGCCGAAGCCGGCGCCCGGCCTGGCCCGCTGATGGCCGAATACTATGCGCAGCGCGCCTCGCAGGGCGGCCTGCTGATCGGCGAGGCTACCATCGCTGCGGAAAACGGCAACGGCTACCTCGGCGCCCCCGGCCTGTACGACGACAGCCAGATCGCCGGCTGGAAGCTGGTGACGGACGCGGTGCATGCCAGGGGAGGGAAGATATTCCTCCAGCTGTACCATGCCGGCCGCCAGTCGAACAAGGATGTGCAGCCGGCAGGCAGCATACCGGTCGGCCCGTCCGAAGTGCCGCATGGCGGCGTGGCCTACACGTCGGAAGGCTGGGTGCCGAACACGCCCAACCGGGCGTTGACGATTCCGGAAATCGAAGGCCTGGTGGAGAGCTTCCGTTTGGCCGCCGTCCGTGGCCGCGAGGCGGGCTTCGACGGGGTTGAACTGCACGCCGCCAACGGTTATCTGTTCGACCAGTTCCTGCAGGACGGCAGCAACAAGCGCACCGATATCTACGGCGGCTCGTTTGAAAACCGCGCGCGCTTCCTGCTTGAGGCTACCCGGGCGGTGATCTCGGTCTGGGGCAGCGACAAGGTGGCTGTGCGCATCGGCCCGAGCGGCAGCTGGGGCGATATGTCCGACAGCGATCCGGAAGGCTTGTTCAGCTATGTGGCGGGACGGTTGTCGGAATTGAAGCTGGCCTACCTGCACCTGATCGAGCCGCGCATCGCCGGCAATGTCGAAGACGAGACGCGCAACCAGGCACCGGTGGCCGCACAGCTGATACGCCAGCACTACGCGGGCGCCATCATCGCCGCCGGCGGTTTCGACCAGCAATCGGCCGACGCGATCATCGCGGCCGGCGATGCGGACCTGGTGGCGTTCGGCCGGCACTTCATTGCCAATCCCGATCTGCCGGAGCGCTTGCGCAACGGCTGGCCGCTGAACGAGTACGACCGCGAGAGCTTCTTCGGCGGCACGGCGGCGGGCTACACCGATTATCCGTTTTACCAAGGAGAGGCGCTGGCGGCTTGAACCGTCTAATCCGAACGAATGCCGGCCGTGGTATAAAGGCCTGTTGAATTTCGCGGAAGGTGATTCATGTCGATCAAGTCTGTATTGGCTTTGCTGATGTGGTGCTGTGCTGCGCTGGCTTCGGCGGCGCAGGTGGCTGGGGTGGTGGCGCAGGCCAGCGGCCCGTTGACGGCCCGTTCGCCCAACGGGGCGGTCAGGCAGCTCAAGCTGCAATCCGAAGTGGAAAGCGGCGACACGCTGGCCACAGCCGCCGGCGCCTGGGCCACCGTCCGCTTCATCGACAACAGCGAACTCACGCTGAAGCCCGGCACCGCAATCGTCGTCGAACAGTTCTCCTTCGATGGCGACAAGCCGGAGGCAGACCGCGCGGCCTTCACGCTGGTCAAGGGCGGCCTGCGTTCGCTGAGCGGCTTGCTCGGCAAGCGTAACAAGGAAAAGTTCGCGATGAAGACTCCCAGCGCCACCATCGGCATACGCGGCACCACCTTCTTTCTGGAGTACCTGACAGGCAGGGGCGATGCCGATCCGTCGCCGGGACTGGAGCCCGGCCTCCACGTGCACGTCAGCGCGGGCGGCATTTCCCTCGTCAACGAAGCGGGCCAGTTCCAGTACGACCCCGGCCAGTTCGGCTTCATCAAGAACAACGTCACGAAGCCGGTGAAGATGTTCGCCAATCCGGGCATGCAGTTCGCGCCGCCGGCCTCGTTCGGCGAGGCCGATACGCTCAAGCCTTAGGCTTCCGCCACCTGCACCACCACCTTGCCGCGCGCCGTGCCGTCCATCAGCGCGGCGTGGGCGGCGGTGACGCCGGCCGCGTCCAGCGTGTAGGCGCCCGCATCCAGCATCACCTTCAATTTGCCGGCGGCGGCCAGCGCGCCGGCCTCCCTCATGATCGCGCCGTGATGCGCGCGGCCTTTGCCCGACAACAGCGGCAGCAGCGTGAACACGCCCGAATATGTCGCGGCGCGGAACGACAGCGGCGCCAGCGCATGCGTACCCCAGCCGAGACAACTCACCACATGCCCACCATACTGGCGCGCGGCGCGGAACGATGCGTCCAGCGTGGCGCCGCCCACCGTGTCGTAGACCACATCGTAGCCTTCGCCGCCAGTGTGCTGCTGGACGTATTGTTCGACGCTGGTGCTCTGATAGTCGATGAAGGTCGCGCCCATGTTCTCGATGACGGCGCGCTGCGCGACGCTGCCGGTGGCGTAAACTTCCGCTCCGAGCGCCACCGCCAGTTGCACCGCCATGTGGCCAACGCCGCCCGCGCCGCCATGCACCAGCACCTTCATGCCCGCGCCGACACGTGCGCGGTCGACCAGGCCTTCCCACGCGGTGATGAAGATCAGCGGCAGCGCGGCTGCTTCGCGCATCGACAACTGCCCGGGCACGTGCGCCAGCAGGTCGGCGTCCACCGCCGCGTACTGCGCCAGCGAGCCTTGCACGCCGCCTATGCCGCCCGTCATGCCAAAGACGCGGTCGCCGGGCGCGTAGCCTTGCACGCCTTCACCCACACTCTCGACGATGCCCGCGATGTCGATGCCCAGCACTGCGGGCAATTGGGTGCGAGCGTGGTCCGCCTTGCCTGCGGCGATTTTGGTATCGAGCGGATTGACGCCGCTGGCGATCACGCGCACCAGCACCTGGCCGGCTGCGGCGACCGGGCGGGCGATCTGCATATCCGACAGCGGGGCGCCAAAGGCGTTCAGTACGACGGCTTGCATGGTGTTCATGGTGCTGCTCCTTGATGGTTGGTGGATGGAGCTATTCTGCGGTCGCACGGCGGCGCGAAAAAGTGGGCGCCGTCGCATTCAGTATCCCGGGATCGTGAACAATCAGGCTAGAATCGCCCTGTAAAACAAGGAGAACATGTGGACCGTCTGGATGCACTGAAGGTGTTTTGCGCCGTCGTCGATGCCGGAGGCTTCAGCCGCGCTGCGGCCAAGCTGGGGATTTCGACATCGTCCGTGACCCACCAGATCGGCGTGCTGGAGGCGCACTTCGGCGTCAAGCTGCTGAACCGCACCACGCGCAGCATGTCGCTGACCGATGAGGGCCGCCGCTGCGTGGAGCGGGCGCGCAGCCTGCTGGCGGAGATGGATGAACTGGAAAGCAGCATGAACGACGCCCATCAGACGCCGCGCGGCAGCCTGCGGGTGGACATGCCGGACATATTGGCGCATCATCCCTTGCCTGAATTTCGTCTATCCCAAGGCCCGCCAGCTGCGGCCATGGATCTTCCAGCAGGACGGCCAGCCCTTCACCAGCACGCCGCGCGGCGCGGTGGCGATGGACCATGTGGAATCGCTGATCGAGATGGCGGTGCAGGGCGGAGGCGTGGTGCAGCACCTGTCCGTATCGCTGATCGAGCGGCTGCGCAGCGGCGCGCTGGTGCCGCTGCTGGAGCAGTGGCAGGCGCCGGGGCCGGATGTGTCGGTGCTGTACCAACAGCGGCACCAGCGCGCCGCCCGAGTCGCGGTGTTTGTCGACTTCGTCGACGCGCTGTTCAAGAACGCCGCAGCTTCCGTCCCGCCAGCGGATTGATGGTGCCGGCGCAATCGCCGCAGAAACCGTACAGCGACAGCGAGTGCTCATGCAGCACGAAATTCCGCTCGCGCGCCACGGCCTCCTGGCGCTGCTCGATTTCAGCGTCGAGGAACTCCTCCATGCGGCCGCAGTTGGTGCAGATCAGGTGGTCGTGGTGGCCGCCTTCATTCAGCTCGAACACCGAGGCCACCGATTCGAAATGCCGCCGCATCAGGATGCCGGCATCGGCAAACTGCATCAGCACCCGGTACACCGTGGCCAGGCCCATGTCGATGTTCTCCGCATGCAGCAGGCGATAGACGTCATCCGCGTTCAGGTGCTTGCTTTTCGATTCCTGAAACAGCTGCAGTATGCGCAGGCGGGGCAGGGTTGCTTTCAATCCGAGCTTGCGCAGCTCTTGAGGAATATCCATGAGTCTCTCTAATGATAATGATTCTTATTCTCATAATATCTGGAATTTATTTAATTGGCAACCGTCCCGGCGCTCCCGTGCGGACGTTGGCCCATCCTCAAGATGGTCGTCGAGACAATATAATCGGTGGCTTTATGCTACTGAAATTAATATTTAATTATTGAAATTCGTGGTTTTTCGATAGATTTTTTGGTGTTATGCTCTAATTCATCGACAGTTGCCGTAGGGCAGTATAAAGTGGCTGCATCCGATTCAGTTCTTCGGAGCGGCGCTTCAGGCTCGCGCCTCGCGCCTTGGCCGCGACCTTCCCACCTTGTTGAGTTTCTCCCCCGTCCTTGCGGACGGCGCTCGCGTCTTCGCGCGTCCTGAACACGGTGCACTTGGCAGAACAATGCCGTATGTAGACGATAGACAGGAACCACGAATGACCGTTGATTTTTCACCGCTGCGCACCGCCAGGGTCGCGTTGACCTTTAGCCTGACGATGCTCGCTTGCGCCACGGCGCAGGCCGACGACACCGCCGCCGCGCCGCTGTGGACCTTTGGCGGCTACGGCACGCTGGGTTTCGTGCACAGTAATGACAGCCAGTCCGATTTCACCGCCAACGTGCTCAATCCCGGCAACGCCGGCGCCAGCCACGAATGGAGCGCCACCGTCGACAGCCGCCTGGGCATGCAACTGGGCCTGAACCTCAACAGCCGCTGGTCGGCCGTGCTGCAGGTGGTGTCCGAGCGCACGCTGCAAAGCGGCTACGCACCGATGGTCGAATGGGCCAACATCAAATACCAGGTCACGCCGGACCTGAACCTGCGCGTGGGGCGCATCGCGCTGCCGCTGTTCCTGGCGGGCGACTACCGCAAGGCCGGCTATGCGCTGCCCTGGGTACGGCCCCCGGTCGAGCTGTACGGCGCCATCCCGATCAGCAACAGCGACGGTGTCGACGCCAGCTACCGCTGGAGCGCGGCGGGCGTTCACAACGTCACCCAGTTCTTCTTCGGCCGCACCGACATCGCGGTGACGCCGCAGGCGCATGCCACGGCGCGCGCGATGACGGGCCTGTCCAACACCACCGCCAGCGGCGCGCTGACCGTGCGCGCCAGCGCGATGACGACCGAACTGACGGTCGACCTGGCGCGCGAACTATTCGCCGGCTTGAGCCAGTTCGGGCCGCAGGGCATGGCGCTGGCCGCGCGCTACGATGTCGACGCCAAGCGCGCCGACGTGGTCACGCTGGGCGCCAGCTACGACCCGGGTGCCTGGTTCCTGATGGGCGAAGTGGGGCGCATGAACGCCCGTTCCTACCTGGGCGACAAGACCGCCGCCTACCTCAGCGCCGGCTACCGCTACGGCGACCTGACGCCGTATGCCGGTTACGCGATGTCGCGTTCGCGCACGCCGGCCCGCATCGACGGCCTGGATCTGCGCGGCCTGCCGCCACCGATGGCCGCCGCCGGCGCCCAGTTGAACGAGGGCCTGAACCAGATGCTGGCCACCATACCGCATCAGCGCGGCATCAACGTCGGCCTGCGCTGGGACGTGCGCGCCAACTACGCGCTCAAGCTGCAGTATGATCGTCTGACGCCGCTGCGCGGTTCGAACGGCACCTTCATCAACGTGCAGCCGGGCTTCCAGTCCGGCCATCCGATCAGCGTGGTCAGCGCGTCGGTCGATTTTGTATTCTGAAGGGGGAAGCCATGCGTACCCTCCGATTGATACTGCAAGTGCTGCTGGCGCTGGCCTGCGCCCATGCCGGCGCGGCCGAACTGGTGGTCATCGTCTCGGCCAGGAATCCGGTGACGGCGCTGCGCGCCGACCAGGTGGCCGACATCTTCCTGGCGCAGACCGGCCGCTTCCCCGGCGGCGAAGAAGCGATGGCGCTGGACCAGCCGGTCGGCAATCTGCTGCGCGATGAGTTCTACAGCAAGGTGGCGGCCAAGTCGCCGGCGCTGATGAAGGCTTACTGGACCAAGATGGTGTTCACCGGCCGCGGCCAGCCGCCGCGCGAGCTGTCCAGCAGCGCCGCCGTGCGCAAGATGGTGGCTGACAATCCGTCGATGATCGGCTACATCGACCGCTCGGCGCTGGACGCCAGCGTCAAGACCGTGCTGGTGGTGCGATGAAGATCCTGGGCGGCGACACGCTGCGCAAAGGCTGGTTGCAGCGCTGGCTGAGGCGCGGGCTCGATACCCACATCTCGCTGCCGCTGTTCGCCTTGCTGCTGCTGGTGGCGATCTGGGTGGTGACGTTCCACGAGATCGACGCCGAGCGGGTGCACGCGCGCGAGGCCGCCAGCGATACGCTGCGCGAAATGATGGGCACCTACGAGGCGCAGGTCGCGCGCAGCCTGGATGGCATCGACCAGACGCTGCGCGTGCTGAAATATGCGGTCGAACGCAAGGGCGCGCTGGGCGCGCTGCCGGAGCTGGGTCGCGAGGGCCTGCTGCCGCCGGGCGTGGTGTTCGTGGTCAGCATCGTCGACCGCAACGGCGTCACCGTCGCCAGCAACCCCAAGGCGCTGCCGATTTCGGTAGCCGATCAAAGCTATTTCAAGTTCCACCAGGAGCGCGACAGCGGCGCCACCTTTGTCAGCCAAGCCACGCGCGACGCCGCCAACACCGAATGGCATTTGCACTTTACGCGCCGGCTGGACGACGAGGCGGGCAATTTCGCCGGCATCGTCATTGTCGAAACCGATCCAGCCTATTTCACCAGCAGCTATGAGCGCAGCCGTCTCGGCGAGCGCGGCATGCTGGGCCTGGTGGGCAGCGACGGCGTGGTGCGCTCGCTGCGCATCGGCGACAAGCTGACCTTCGGCCAGCGCATGGAACAACTGGCCGGGGAGATCACGGTCATGGACGGTGTGCGGCGCTACCGCGGCATGCGCGAGCTGCACGGCATTGCACTGAACGTGGTGGTCGGCCTGGCGGAAAAAGAGCAGATGGCAGGCTTCGAGCGCCAGCGCCGCGAGAAGATCGCCGAAGCCTCGGTGGCCAGCACGGTGCTGGTGATCAGCACGGCCTTGCTGTGGCTGTGGTCATGGCAGGGGGCGCGCAACCGCGCCCGCGTGCGGCGCGCACAGGAAACCTATGCGGCCGCTTCGGCGGCCAGCCTGGACGCCTTCTTCGTCATGCGCGAAGTGCGCAACACCGGCGGCGAGATCATCGACTTCGTCTTCGTCGACGCTAACTCGCGCGCGGAGAAAATGACCGGCTACAGCAAAGAGCAACTGCGCCTGATGACGCTGTGCGGCATGATGCCGCAGGCGCGCGACAACGGCATGTTCGAGCATCTGGTGCATGTGACGCGGGTCGGCGGCGTGCATGAACAGGAATGGGAGAGCAATATTCCGCAACTGCGGGCGCGCTGGCTGCATCAGCAGGTGGTGCCGGTGGAAGGCGGCATCGTCGCCATCGTGCGCGACATCAGCGAACGCAAGCTGGCCGAGGAGCGCATGCAGCACCTGGCGCACCACGACACGCTGACCGGCCTGCCGAACCGCGGCATGATCGCGGACCGGCTCGACCTGACCATCGCCCAGGCGGGCCGCCACGGCGGCACGGTGCTGGTGGCGTTTATCGACCTCGATGGTTTCAAGCTGGTCAACGATGGCCTGGGCCACAACGCCGGCGACGAGCTGCTGAAGGTGGTGGCCGGACGCATGAACGGCTGCCTGCGCGCGGGCGACATGGTCGGCCGCTTCGGCGGCGACGAATTCGTGCTGGTGCTGAACGAGCCGCGCCACGGCGCCGAGGCCGCGCCGGTGCTGGAGCGCGTGCGCGAGGCGGTGCTGGCGCCGATCACGCTGAGCGGGCAGGATGTGCAAGTCAGCTGCAGCATCGGCGTGGCGGTCTATCCGAACGATGGCGCCGACGCCGAGACGCTGCTGATGCACGCGGACGCCGCCATGTACCGTGCCAAGGACATGGGCAAGAACAACTGCCAGTTCTACACCCGCGAGATGAACGTCTGCATCGAAGACAAGCTGGTCATGCTGGAAGGCCTGCGCAGCGCGCTGGACGAAGGCCAGTTCCGGCTGGAGTATCAGCCCAAGGTGGACCTGCGCACCGGCCGCGTCTTCGGCGTCGAGGCGCTGGTGCGCTGGGAGCATCCGGAGCAAGGCTGCATCGGGCCGGACCGCTTCATCCCGCTGGCCGAGGAGAGCGGCATGATCGTGGCGCTGGGCGAGTGGGTGCTGCGCACCGCCTGCCGCCAGAACAAGGCCTGGCAGGATGCGGGCCTGGCGCCGATGCTGGTCTCGGTCAACGTGTCGCCGCGCCAGTTCGAGGAACAGCGGTTGGTGGAGCGCGTAGCGCAGGCGCTGGCCGACAGCGGCCTGGCGCCGGAATGGCTGGAGCTGGAGGTGACGGAAGGCGTCATCATGCGCGACCTGCAGCAGGCCGTGGCCAAGATGGCGGAAGTGCGGGCGATGGGGGTGTCGCTGTCGATCGACGATTTCGGCACCGGCTATTCGAGCCTGTCGGCGTTGAAGTCCTTCCCGATCAGCACCCTGAAGATCGACAAGTCCTTCGTCCGCGATCTGGGCAGCAGCGACGGCGACGAGGCCATCGCCAGTTCCATCATCGACCTGGCGCACCGTCTGCGCCTGCGCGTGATCGCCGAGGGCGTGGAGACCGAGCAGCAGCGCGCCTTCCTGCGCCAGAACGGTTGCGACGAGATGCAGGGCTATCTGTTCAGCCGTCCGCTGCCGCCGGAGCAGCTGCGGCAGCTGCTGCTCAACCAGGCGTTGCCGCCGCGGTCCTCGCTGGCCGCGCTGCTCGACGCTAGAGCGGCTTGATCACGTAGACGCAGCGGCGGGCGCCGTTGAGCATATGCTCGACGCGACCCACCGAACACCCGGGACCCAGCACACGCTGGAACACGTCGAGCTCCGAGCGGCAGAATTTCTGGCACTGGCGGGCGGCGGCGCAGATCGGGCAGTGGTTCTCGATCAGCAGCATGCTGCCGTCGTCCTGGGTTTCCACTTCGGCCATATAGCCTTCCGTGGTGCGCGCCTGCACCAACGCCGTCACGCGTTGCGGCAGCGTATCCGACGCTTGCAGGTGCTGGCGGTACTGCTGCTCGCTGGCCGCTTCGCGCGCGCCGATCAGCTTATCGAGGCCGGCGTCGCCGAACAGGCCGCGCACCTGGTCGATCAGTTGCAGCGTCAGGTCGGCATGGCGGTCCGGGAAGCGCGCGTGGCCGGCATCGGTCAGCAACCAGCGCCGCGACGGGCGGCCCGGCTTGTCGGCCACTTCTTCATAAGTCACCAAGCCTTTTTCCTGCCACGATTCGAGCTGCCTGCGCGCGCCCATCGAGGTCAGGTCCAGCAGGTCGGCCAGCTGCTGCGCAGTTTGCGGGCCGCGCGTCTTCAACAGGAACAGCGTTTGTTCGGCGGTGTTCATTGCAGCGCGCCTTCCAGTTTGTCGCGGTCGTCGCGGGCCATGCTGGCGTGCCAGGTCTGCATGCGCCACGCCGACCACGCCGTCAGCATCGCGCCCAGCACCAGGATCAAACGCGTGTCGATCAAGGTGAGCACCGCGCCGACCAGGGCCATGATGATATTGGCCAGGCAGAAGGTGGTGGAGATCAGGCCCATGACGGCGCCTTGTCCGTGCGCGCCGAAACGCTCGGCACACCAGTTGGGCACGATGGCGTTGTAGATCGAATGCGGTATGCCATACAGGACGATGGCGGCGATGCCGATCCACGCATTGCTGGCCGCCAGTAGCCCAATCAGCGAGGCGGTGATCAGCGCGAAGCGGCGGGCCCGCAGCAGCGGCTCTCCCTTGAAGGGGCGGCCGGCGAACATGGTGGTGGTGGTCATCACCGCGCACATGGCGGCGGTGGTCCAGGCAATGCCGCGTGCGCCGAAGCCGGGCACTTCGACCAGCCACAGTGGATAGAACTCGTAGAATGCCGTCACGCCGCAGGTGTAGGCCAGCGTGACGATGAACAGGTTGCGCAGGTCCGGTTCGCGCAGCAGGTTCAATGAATGGCGGTCGCGGGCCACTTGCCACCACGAGGTGGTCGCCAGGGATGGCGCTTCGACAGGCAGCACCGCGGCCACCAGCACGGCCACCAGCAGCAGCGCGGCCACGGCGATCCAGAACGGCACGGTGATGCCCCACACCAGCGTCATGCCGGCCAGCAGAGGTCCGGCCAGCCAGCCCATGTAGAAGG
This sequence comes from Duganella sp. HH101, assembly GCF_001758795.1. Classification (NCBI taxonomy): domain Bacteria; kingdom Pseudomonadati; phylum Pseudomonadota; class Betaproteobacteria; order Burkholderiales; family Oxalobacteraceae; genus Duganella; species Duganella sp. HH101. The sequence continues at coordinate 16,449 of NZ_LRON01000025.1, forward strand.
CGCCGTTCAGCCAGGACAGCGCTTTGCGGCGCAGGTCGCCGTCGAGGCGGTCGGCCAGCATGGCGCGCGCCACCGAGCCGTTACCTTCCAGCAGGCCGGTGATGAAGCGGGCGACGATGAACAGCGGGTAGGATTCCAGCAGCAGCGCGCAGGCCGTCGCGGCATGGCCGATGGCGGCGCCGACTGCGGTGATCAGCAGCACCGGGCGGCGGCCGTAGCGGTCGGACATGGGGCCGAGCAGCGCGGAGCCGATCAGCAGGCCGAGCGGGTTGATGGTCAGCGCCAGGCCGAATAGCAGCTTGGGCGGCAGGCCGAGGAATTGGTTCAGGCCATTGCTGACGCCTGCGGCGAACAGCGGCGGCAGGATGGGGTAGGGCAGGGACGCGCCTATCGTCGAGAGCAGCGCCAGCAGGCAGGCGGCGCCGATCAGCAGGGGTGTTTTCATCGTCTTTGTTCCATTGAGGCAGTAGCGCTACTGTAGGCGCATACGGCACATAAGTAAACAAAAATGTTTACTTATTCAGAAATGCAGGAGTAGCGGCAGGTCGGGGCGGCAGTCGTGGGTTGTGCCTTGCGCGCTGTGGTCGAAGCAGATCTCCATCAGGTAGGCGTCGCCTTCGCGTAGCGTCAGCCCGGTGTCGCGGCAAGCCGCTTGCGCCGGTGCGGACAGCGTTTGCGGCGGCAGGGTCAGTGTCACCGAGGTGATGGCGGTGACGCCGGCCGGATGCTGCAAGGGCTGGCGGCGCGCTTCGGCGTAGCTGGCCGGGGCCACGCCCTTGGGCAGGTGGAACCACATCGGCTCCGATGCCGGAACGTCCGCGCCGATGTCGATCCGCATGCCGGGTGGCAGATAGGATGGCGCGTACTGCCAGCTCGGAAAGGGGGCGCTGTCGTTGTCGTTGCCGCTGGGTCGGAAGCACACGCCGAACGGGCAGGCCGGGCTGCCGTCCGCCAGGCGTTCGGCCAGCAGTGTGGGGCCGGTTTGAGCACTGCGCACTTCTTCCTCGTCGGCGATCCACAGCAGTTCGAGGAAGGCGTTGCGGAAGAAGAAGCGGCGGTTCTCCGTACCCTGGCCTGGGTGGCGGTTGCCGGAACCTTCGGCCAGGCCGAGGGCACGCAGCTGCGCGGCTTCCGGTGCGCCTACGCGGGTGCGGACGAACAGGTGATCGATCTGCATGGCGCTCATTGCTGCTGCTCGATCATGGTGCGGATCTTGACGGCCTTCTCGAAGTGGTCGAGTTTATGCGTGCGTATCCACCATTCGGCCGCTTCCATCAGCAGCTCTGGGTCGTCGTTCCGGTTGGCGAAGAAGGCGTAGAACGACAGGCCGACGGTTTCGCCCTTTTGCGCGATCTTGTCGTTGCAGACCCGGATGATTTTTTCCCTGAGTTGGTTGCGCACGTTGTGGATATCCTCTGTTTTTAGGGTCTTCACTATACCTTGATGCGCTATGATGCGGCATCACTCTTACACTGAAACACATGAAGAATTGGTTTGTCAGCCAGCGCGGCGCGTATTTTTTTCTGCTGCTCGGCATCGGCTTGATGCTGCTGTTCGTGGCGCTGGAGCGCCACTTCCCGCGCGCAGACCAGCTTAAGACTGCCGGCGGCCGGGTGACGTGGTCGCGGGCTGCGCAGGGCGGCTTGTATTTCACGCTCGGCGGCGAGGAGCGCCAGTTCGTCGTGTTCGTCAAGGGCGATGCGGACCAGCGCCTGCGGCTGGCGATCCAGGATGCCGAGGCTTATCCGATCAAGGTGCGCTACCATCCGGAGCAGGTCAGCAGCCCCAGTTTTTTGCCGGGGCGGTTTTATGCGGTGTATGGCGTGAGCGTCGGCGGCAAGGAAGTCTCCAGCCTGGCCGTCGTGCAGGGCAGCTATCGCCGCGACAACCTGGTCGCGCTGGCGATGGGCGTGCTGTTCGCGGCCTACGGCGGCCGCCGCGTGTGGAACCTCAGGAATGCGGCCGCAGTCGCTCCAGCAGATCGATATCGCCGGCCACGATGAAGGGCAGGTTGGCCGTGATGTGCTCGACCGGCCAGTCCCACCAGGCGATCGCCTGCAAGCGCGCTGCCACCTCCGGCGCAAAGCGCTCCTTGATCTGCCTGGCCGGGTTGCCGCCGACGACGGTGTAGGGCGCGACATCGCTTGTCACCACCGAACGCGATGAGACGATGGCGCCGTCGCCGATTTTCACGCCCGGCATGACCAGCACGTCGTAGCCTATCCAGACATCGTTGCCGATCACGGTGTCGCCCTTGTACGGCAGCTCGCCCGGCGCCGGCATGACTTGCTCCCAGCCGTTGCCGAAGATCTGGAACGGGTAGGTCGAGATGCCGGACAGCTTGTGGTTGGCGCCGTTCATGATGAACTTGACGCCGCGCGCCAGCGCGCAGAATTTGCCGATCACCAGCTTGTCGCCGATGAAGGGGAAGTGGTACAGCACGTTGCGCTCGAAGTTCTCCGAATCCTCCGGATCGTCATAATAGCTGTAGTCGCCGATGACGATGTTCGGATTCTTGACCGTGTTCTTGATGTAGCAGACTTGCGGGAAGCCTGCCATCGGATGCGGGTTGTTGGGTGATGGTCCGTTCATTCATTCTCCTCATGTGCAGTAGCGCGCGTCGCTGGGCCACCCCGCTCCTATGAAACGTCGCGCTGGCGGCGGAAGGCCAGCCAGCCGGCGATCAGCGTGAAGCTGGCGACGATGGCCACCACCACCCAGAAGCCTTCCGGATCCTGCGCCAGCGGCACGCCGCCGACGTTCATGCCCAGCAGGCCGGCGATGATGTTGATCGGCAGGGCCAGCACCGTCACGATGGTCAGCACGAACAGGCTGTGGTTATTGCCTTCGTTGACCAGCGCCGCGATCTCTTCCTGTATCAGCTTGATGCGCTCCTGCAGCGAAGCCATGTCCGCCAGCACCATCGAGAATTCCTCGGTCGATTCGCGCAGCTCCTGGGCGTCGATCTCGGCCACCCAGGCAGGCGGCCGTTGCAGCAATCGGAACAGCGCCGCCGGCTCGGGCGCCAGCAGCCGCTGCAAGCGCACCAGCACGCGCCGCAGCGCGCCCAGGCTGGCGCGCTTGGTCTTCAGCTTGCCTGCCAGCAGATTGTCCTCGATCTCGTCGACGGTGCTGATGGCGTTGCGGACGATCTTGATCAGCGCGTCCGCCTGGTCGCGCAGCAGGTGGATCAGCAGTTCGACCGACGAGCGTATCGGTTCGCCGTTGCGCACCGCGTTGCGCAGGCCGTCGACCGCCTTCAACGGCTTGCGCCGCGCGCTGATGACGATCTGCTTGTCGACGCTGAGCCACAGCGTGGAGATGTCGGACGGTTCGAAGGAAAAATCGTGCAGCACGTCGTTGACCACGGCGATCAGCGTGTTGTCGGCCATCTCGATGCGGGTCGAGCGCGGGCCTTCGTGCAGGCTTTCATAGAATTCTTCCGGCAGCGCGGTGTGCTCGTGCAGCCACTTTTCGCTGGCGGTGTTGGCCAGGTTGTAGTGCAGCCAGATGAACTCCTGCGGATGCTGCGCGCGCGCAGCCAGCCACTCGCGCGCGGCGTCGGCGTCCAGCGGCAGGCCCTTGCTGTCCGGCGCGCGGCCGAACAGGTAGCCGCAGACCAGACCCGATGAATCGGAACCGTAGGACAGTGGCGCATTCTGCATTCAAGATCTCCATGATGGTGGCGGCCATCAGGATAGCAAATTACGCCCGGGTGGGGTGAGATATCCTCGGCGCTCAGACCAGCAGCGCGGCGTTCATCTCGATGGCGTCGATCTTCGCTTCGGCCAGCATGGATTCGAGCTTCTGTTCGTCGATGAACAGGTCGATGGCCGAATCGGAATGCGGCGGCAGGTCGCGCTGCGCTTCCTGCAGCGGAGACTTCACCGGCGTCAGGTGGTTGGCCAGCAGCAGCGTGTCGAGCAGGGTGTCCGGCGGGATGGACATGAAGCTGTCGCGCAGGCCTTCGATGGCTTCGGCCACCGGCTCGGGGATGCACAGCTTGCGCATCACTTCGCGGGTAATGATTTCCTCGCTGGCCGAGTGCCAGTTCTCGGGATCTTCTTCCAGCAGGCCGGGGAATTCGTCGGCGCGCGAGAGCAGGTAGAAGCCGCCCACTTCGTGCACGATGGCGGCGAACAGCGCGGTGTCCGGGTTCACGCCCGTGACCTGGCGCGCGATGATGCGCGACAGCGCCGCCACGGCGATGGTGTGGTCCCACAGCTTTTCCGCCTTGGCGCGCAGCATGGGGTCGACGATCTTGCTGCCGAACTGGCGCACCACCATGGCGGCGGCCAGCGCGAACAGGTTCTGGTAGCCGATGCGCATGATGGCGCCGCGCACGTTGGTGATGACCGGTGCGCCGGAGCGGTTGAACATCGCCGAATTGGCGATGGCGACGGTGCGCGCTGCAAGCAGCGGTTCCGCCAGCACCAGGCTGATGGCCTTGTCCACCGGGCACTCCGGATCGTCGAGTGCGAGTTGTACGCGGAGTGCCGCATTGACGCTGGTTGGGAAGACCAGTTCACCACGGATGGCCAGCGCCGCGATATGGCCGAATGCTTCGAGTTTATTCATGATCAAAATTATACGCATGCGCAGCCCCAATCTCAACGCCATCATGGCGTGAGGACGGCTTCTTTTGCGTGGCAGGAGGCTGCGATGCGACAGTGTGGGGTGGTAAAGGCGGCCGCGCGGCGATGATGCAGCGGGCAGGAGAGCCGCGCGCGGCGCCGTATCAGGGGCCGCGCGCGGGGGTAAGCGTGAAACGGTATCAGGCGTTGGCCAGCTGCGGACGGCGCGCGCCGCTGTCGCGGCTGTAGCGGCTGACGGACAGGTCGTCGGACAGGATGGCCGGGCGGCGGGCCGAGATCAGGTCGGACAACAGCTGGGCCGAGCCGCAGGACATGGTCCAGCCCAGCGTGCCGTGGCCGGTGTTGATGAACAGGTTGCGCAGGCCGGTGCGGCCGACGACCGGCGTGCCGTCCGGCGTCATCGGACGCAGGCCGGTCCAGAAGCTGGCCGATGCGGTGTCGCCGGCGCCGGGGAACAGGTCGTTGACCACCATCTCCAGCGTTTCGCGGCGGCGCGGGTTCAGGCGCGTATCGAAGCCGGCGATCTCGGCCATGCCGCCGACGCGGATGCGGTCGTCGAAGCGGGTGACGGCGATCTTGTAGGTTTCGTCCAGAATGGTCGAGACCGGCGCTGCCGAGGCGTTCACGATAGGCACGGTGATCGAGTAGCCCTTCAACGGGTAGACCGGGATCTTGACCAGGTCCTTGAGCAGGCTGGTCGAGTAGGCGCCCAGCGCGACCACGTAGGAGTCGGCCGTCACCAGCTCGGCGCCGCACTGCACGCCTTTGATTTCCTCGCCGGCCTTGACCAGGCCGGTGATGTCGACGCCGTAGCGGAACTTCACGCCCAGCTGTTCGGCCATCGCGGTCAGGCGGGTGGTGAACAGTTGGCAGTCGCCGGTTTCATCGTTGGGCAGGCGCAGGCCGCCGACCAGCTTGTTCTGGTCCAGGCCCGGTTCGGCGGCGACCAGTTGTTCGCGGTTCAGCAGTTCGTAGGGCACGCCGGTTTCTTCCAGCACCTGGATGTCCTTGGCGGCGTCGTCCAGCTGTTTCTGCGTGCGGAACAGCTGGGTCGTGCCTTGCTGGCGGCCTTCGTATTCGATGCCGGTGGCGGCGCGCAGGGCTTTGAAGCAGTCGCGGCTGTACTCGGCCAGGCGCACCATGCGCTCCTTGTTGACGGCGTAGCGTTCGGCATTGCAGTTCTGCAGCATCTGCCACATCCATTGCAGCTGGAACAGGGTGCCGTCCGGGGTGATCGACAGCGGGGCGTGGCGTTGCAGCATCCATTTCATCGCTTTGAGCGGGATGCCGGGCGCGGCCCATGGGGAGGCGTAGCCGGGGGAGATCTGGCCGGCGTTGGCGAAGCTGGTTTCCAGCGCGGGACCGGGCTGGCGGTCGAGCACGGTCACGTCGTGGCCGGCCTGCGCCAGATAATAGGCGCTGGTGACGCCGATAACACCGCTACCCAAGATTACAACGCGCATGACAGTTCCCCGAATATTATTGAATACCAGATATTCCGCTATGGTATGCTTGTATCACTAGTATTTGTTACTGTATAACTTGATAAATTCAGTGGATTTTCATGCGAATTCAAAAGGAATCGGTCCGCAGCCTCGACAAACTGGACAGAAAGATATTGCGCATCCTGCAGGAGGACGGGCGGATCTCGATGAAGGACTTGAGCGAGCAGGTGGGCTTGTCGATCACGCCGGCCATTGAGCGGGTCAAGCGCATGGAGCGCGACGGGGTGATCACCGGCTACCACGCGCGCATCGATCCGCCGGCGCTGGGGGCCAAGCTGCTGGTGTTCGTGGAGATCACGCTGAACCAGAAGTCCGGCCCGGTGTTCGAGCAATTCCGGCGCGAGGTGCTGCGGATTCCGGAGGTGCAGGAATGCCATCTGGTGTCGGGCGATTTCGACTACCTGATCAAGGCGCGCATCCATGAGATGGCCGAGTACCGCAAGCTGCTCGGCGATATGCTGCTCAGCTTGCCGGGGGCGGCGCAGTCGAAAAGCTATGTCGTCATGGAGGAGATCAAGGAAACGCTGATCCTGTCGACCGAGGTGTCTCCAGGTTGAGCCGGATCAAAGTGCGGCGCTTGCGCGGTTCGGCCAGAGGCGCACAATATGAAGATGAACGGCTCATTCGACACCCTCAGTTATACCAGGCGCCTGGAGGCGGCGGGCATTCCCGCCGAACAGGCCGAGGCGCACGCGCTGGCGCTCAGCGACGTCATGCGCACGCAATGCGCGACCAAGGCCGATATGTACGACTTGCGCGAGGCGATGCTTGCGCAGGGTGGACGGTTGGATGCGCAGGGCGTCCACATGCAGACAATGCTGGAGGTCCAAGCCGCTCAGCTGCAGAAAATGCTGGAAGCCCAGGGCGCCCAGCTAAGGCAAATGATCATGGACGTGGCAGCCGAGTCGGAAAAGCGCGTTCTATTGCTGGACGCGAAAATCGATCGCGAAGTACAGCGGCTCGAAGGCGCGATCAAAGATCAGGGGAACCGCCTCGACAACGCTATGCTCAAGTACAAGAACGACCTGATGGGCTGGACGCTGGCGCTCAATATCTCGCAGATCGCCATCCTGTTCGGGGCGCTGGCCTATTTCCGTACCTAGCCGTTCGCCAGCTAACGCAGCATTCGCGCCGCTTCAGTTAAAATGCCATAACGGCATTATTTACGAAGTGGAGCAAGTGTGAACAATCAGCACGGTACTCCAGGCAGCACCCATGTGGTCAGCGTGCATACGCTGGACGAGCATATGTCCAGCGACCAGAGCTTCAGCTCGGCCTACGCGCGCGCGGTCGGCGCCATCGCCGGCAACGAAGGCAGCCTAACGCTGGCCCAGTTCGCCGCCGTCACCGACATCGCCGGCGACGGCAAATCGTCCGCCGTCTTCACCGCGCTGGTGCTCAACGCCATCGAATCGGGCGTGGACGTCGACTGGGCGCTCAATGCGCTCAGCCGCAGCAGCGGCGGCATCGACCAGGCCGCGCGCGAAAACGCCCTCAGCATGACCATCCCGCTGCTGGCGCTGCACGGCGCCGACGCCCGCGCGCTGGCGCAGCGCCTGGCCAAGGCCTTGTCTGCCCGGTTGTCGCCCGAAGACCTGAACCGGCTGCCGCCTGCCGAAGAGCGCGGCATCCTCGCCAACCTGGGCGAGCAGGCCCGCCGCCTGGTGCGCGGCCGCTCGCTGGCCGACGCCGTGGCCGACTTCGGCCGCCATACGGGGCAGCCGGTGCTGGTTGAACATGCGCGCAATTTCCAGTCCGGCGACATCGACCACCATCAACTGCGCGAACTGGTGGGCAGCACCACGGCCGCCATCGCGCACGACATCAACGTCTATCTGGAGCAGGCGCGCATGCTGTCGGTGGGGGAGGCCATGGCCGCCACGCTGATCAGCGCCGCCAACGACCTGAAGAACCAGGTGCTGCAGCGCCTGACGCTGGTGGACCAGCGCATCGCCTACGAGCGCCGCCTGCTGCTGGAGGAAATCGACAACGCCGTGCACGACGCCGGCAACGCCATCGAACTGGCGATCACCGACCGCCTCAACACCGACCAGTGGAAAGACGAGGACGTGTGGGCCAGCATGGGCCGCCAGCAGTTCGGGCAGGAGATGGAGCGGCGGCTGGACCGCATCGTGCGCCGCAAGGAGCAGGCGCTGCACCTGATGCAGGAAGACCTGCGGCTGTTCCAGCAGGCGATGCGTTTGAATCAATCGTCGGTGTTCCAGCGTCAGCACCATTCGACGCTGGCCAAGCTGATGCCGCGGCTGCGGGTGGGCACGCGCATCGTCAACAGCGTCGACACGGCGGCCAACGTCACCCTGATGAGCGGCGCGGTGGTGGCGGCCGGCACCGGCACGGCGGCCTACCTGATCGGCGCGGCGGTGGTGTTGCCGGTGGTGGCGCCGGTGGCGCCGTTTGTCGGCGGCGCCGTGCTGCTGGCGGGCGCGTTCAAATGGTTCAGCGACGGCGGCAAGCGCAAGCGCACGGAAATCCGCGACAAGCGCGCCGCCTTCGAGGCCGAACTGCGCAAGCAGCTGCAGGCGGCCGAGCTGAGTTTCAACGCCCAGCTGGACCAGGTGGCGCAAGGCTTCCACGACTCGGCGCTGCAACTGCTGACGCCCTTGCTGCTGGAGGCGGAAGCGGCCGGCCGCGTGCCCGGCATGCGCCAGCGCATCGCCGACCGCGTCATCACCCAGGCCCAGGCCGCCATCCGCCAGCTCGACACCGAGCTTTCGAAGGGATAGCGCTTGCCTACCCCGCAAGGCGCCGGCGCGTTGGGGTCTGACCCCTCGGGGTCAGACCCCGCTGTTCCGGGTTGCGCGCGCGGCATGTGCTACGCTGGCGCCATAGTCTAACCAGGAGCTGCCATGAAGACCTGTTTCGCCGCCGCCCTTAGCCTGTTGCCGCTGCTGTGCCAGGCCCAGGAGGGGCCGCCCATCACGCCTTACCGGCCGTCGGTCTCCAGTCCCGCGCAACTGCCCGCAGCCGGCCAGCTGGAGCTGGAACTGGGCGGCTTGAGCAGCAAGTCCGACGATGGCCGCCGCAACAGCCTGCCATATGCGCTGAAGCTGGGCTTCAACGAGCAATGGGGCGGGGTGCTCAGCGGCGAGAGCCTGGTGTCGGCGCCGGACGGCAACGGCGGCCGCGCGCGCGGCATCGGCGATACGCTGTTCGTGCTCAAGCGCGCCTTCGTCCTCGACGAGGGCAGCGCGCTGGGCCTGGAGCTGGGCGCCAAGGCCCCAACGGCCAGGGACAACATCGGCAGCGGCCGCGCCGACTACAGCCTGAACGGCATCTACAGCCAGGACATGGGCAGCGTGCACATGGACGCCAACCTCAACGCCACACGACTGGGCGCGCATGATGCCGGCACGGGCCGGACCCAGACCGGCTTGTCGGCTTCGTTTTCCACACCGGTCAACGAGCGCTGGGGCGTGACGGGCGAATGGTCGGGCACCCGCCGCAGCGGCGCCGACAGCACCGCGCAAGTGCTGGTGGCCCTCAGCTACAGCCCCAGCAAGCGCTTGACCGTGGATTTCGGCATGGCCCATGGATTGAACCACGCGTCGCCGGATTGGGCGTTCTTTAGCGGTGTGGTGTTGCCGTTGGCGCAACTATGGTGAGGGATTGTCGCGAATTATGTACGCTAGCGTACGGATAGTCGCTCCAGGGTTTGGTAGGATTTCAAGTGAGCAAGTTCGCTCAGCCACGATTACAAGAAAAGAAGGCAACCATGAAAGCCAAGATCCTTGCCGCCAGCTTGCTGGCATTGTCCTCCGCAGCGTTCGCCCAGGACGTCGGCGTCTCCATCAGCATCGGCCAGCCCGGCTTCTACGGCCGCCTCGATATAGGCGACTACCCGCGCCCGCAGGTGCTGTATCGTGAACCGGTGCTGGTCCAGCGTCCGGTGCGCTACGTCGAGTCCGCGCCCATCTACCTGCGCGTGCCGCCCGGCCACGCCAAGCACTGGGCCAAGCACTGCGGCGCCTACAACGCCTGCGGCCAGCGCGTGTATTTCGTCCAGGATGGCTGGTACCAGGACCAATACGTGCCGCGCTATCGCGAGCGTCATGGCGATGCCTATCACGAAGGCCGCCGCGATGAACGACGGGACGAGCGCCGCGATGATCGTCGCGACGACCGCCGCGACGACGACCACGGCAAGGGCCACGGCAAAGGCCATGGCAACGGCCACAACAAGGACTGACCACGCGGCGCCGGCCGCCTACAGGAGACACGTTTGCAGAGCAATATCTTGATCGTAGGCGGCGGGGCAGGCGGGCTGGAGCTCGCCTGCAAACTCGGCCGCAAACTGGGGCCGCAGGCGGTCACGCTGGTCGACAGCCGCCTGTTCCATATCTGGAAACCATCCCTGCACGAGGTGGCGGCCGGCACGCTGGACGTGCACCAGGAAGGCCTGTCTTACCAGATGCTGGCGCACGACAACGGCTTCACCTTCGTCTACGGGCCGATGGTGGCGCTCGACGCGGCGCAGCGGCAACTGACCGTCGGCGCCATCTACAGCGGCGCGACCGACCAGGCCGCGCGCGAAGAAGTGCTGCCGCAACGCCGCATCGGCTATGAATCGCTGGTGCTGGCGGTCGGCAGCACCTCCAATTATTTCGGCGTGCCCGGCGCGGCCGAACACACCATCTCCCTGAACGCCACCGAGGACGCCGAGCGCTTCCGCCTGACGCTGCTCAAGCTGCTGACCCAGGCCGAGCTGCAGAAAAGCACGCGCCCCGAGGCCGGCGTCGACATCGTCATCATCGGCGGCGGCGCCACCGGCGTCGAGCTGGCGGCGGAATTGCGCGAAGCCAGCGGCGTCTATGCCGCCTACGGCTTCCGCCAGTTGATCGCCGAGCGCGACGTGCGCATCACGCTGCTGGAAGGCGCGCCGCGCATCCTCGCGCCCTTGCCCGAAAAGGTATCGGCGGCGGCGCTGGAGCTGCTGCACCAGCGCGCCGTCAAGGTCGTCACCGACACCCGCGTCACCGCCATCGGCGACGATGCCGTCACGGCGGGCGACACCGTCTATCCTGCGCAGATCGTGGTGTGGGCGGCCGGCATCAAGGCGCCGGATTTGCTCGCACAGCTGGGCCTGCCGACGGTGAAGTCGGGCCAGCTCGACGTCGATGCGCGCCTGGCCGTCAAAGGCCATGCCGACATCTACGCGCTGGGCGATTGCGCCGCCTGCGCCGGGCCGGACGGCAAGCTGGTTCCGCCGCGCGCGCAGGCCGCGCACCAGCAGGCCGACTACCTGGCCGCGCACTTCCTGCGCCGCCGGCAGGGCAGGCCGCCGCAGCAACAGCCCTATGTCTATCGCGATTACGGTTCGCTGGTGTCGTTCGGCCAGACCACGTCGGTGGGCAGCCTGATGGGATCGCTGAAGGGCTTAAGCTGGTTTGTCGACGGCATGGTCGCGCGGCTGATGTACGTCAGCCTGCACCTGATGCACCACCGCGCCGTGCTCGGCACGGTGCGCACCGCCGTGCTGGCGCTGGCGCGTTTCCTGATCAAGCGCAGCACGCCGCTGGTCAAGCTGCACTAGTTCTTTAGCTCAGGCCGCTGGGGGCTTGGGCAAGACCATCGTCAGCGTGACGCCGCGTCCGGCCCCGGCCGACAGCGTCAGCGTGCCGCCCAGGTAGGCGGCCCGTTCGCGCGCCGTGCGCAGGCCGAACTTGTCGCCGATGCTTTCCAGCGCGGCCGCCACCGGCCCGCTCAGGCCGACGCCGTTATCCTTCACCGTCAGCATGACCTCATCCTCGTTGTCGTCGACGATGACGTCGACCTCGGTCGCCTGCGCGTGCGCGATGATGTTGCGCAGCGCTTCCTCCAGCGTGTGCAGCAGCACGATGCCGTGGCTGCGCGGGCAGCTCAGTTCGTCTTCGGGCAGGCTGCAGCGGGCGGCGATCTGGTGCTGCTGGCCGAACTGCTCGACCGCCTCGCTCAAGGCCACGCGCACGCCGAGGAATTCGAGCTTGTCGTTCCACAGCTTGATCTGCATCTGGCGGTTGGTTTCGACGATTTGCAGCAGCAGCTGCTTCATGTGGGCGGCGCGGTCCTGCAAGGCTGGCTCCTGCGGCATCTTCTGCATCAGCAGGCCCAGGTGCATGGTCAGCGCCGTCAGCGACGAGCCCAGGCTGTCGTGCAGCTGGCGCGACAGCGAGCGCCGTTCGTTGTCCCAGCAGGTGTGGACGTGGCCGAGCAGGTCGCTCAGGTCGGCGCTGCGCAGAGTGTCCTGCTGGCTGTGTTCTTGGTGCTGTTCTTGTGGCGACATGGTTTCTCTCAGGGCGGACTTTGCGGACTTTTGCGGATCATACCCGAGCTTTGCAAGTCATGGCGCACTCTGGCAAGCGCTCACTGCTTGACGGGCACCGGCAGGCAAGCGCCTATCACTTCCATCAGCTGATCGATGTCGACCGGCTTGACCAGATGGCGGTCGAAGCCGGCCTCCATCACGCGCCGCAGATCGTCGGCCAGGCCGTAGCCGGTCAGCGCGATCAGGCGGATGCCGGCGGTGGCGGGATCGGCGCGCAGGCGGCGCGCCACCTCGTAGCCGTCGATGCCGGGCAGGCCGATGTCGACCAGCGCCACGTCCGGCCGGCGGCGCACGGCGGCCGCCACGCCTTCGTTGCCGTCGGCCGCCGACTGCACTTCGTAGCCGTAACAGCCGAGCATCATGGTCATCATTTCGCGGCCGTCGTCGTTGTCCTCGATCAGCAGCACGCTGGGCAGGCCGTGTTCGCCGCCGGTCCCGGCCGGCTGCGGCGCCGGCGCCGCCTGGTGTTCGATGCGCGGCAGGCGCAGCGTGAAGGTGCTGCCGCCGCCGGGGCCCTTGCTGACGGCGGTGACGGCGCCGTCGTGCAGCTCGGCCAGGCGGCGCACCAGCGACAGGCCGATGCCCAGCCCGCCCTGCGAACGGTCCAGCGTGCTGGAGCCTTGCACGAACACGTCGAACACATGCGGCAGCAGGTCGGCGGCGATGCCGACGCCGGTGTCGCGCACGCTGAGCACGACGTCGTCGTTCTCGGTCCAGGTGCGCACTTCGATGCGGCCGCCGGGCGGCGTGTATTTCAGCGCGTTGTCGATCAGGTTGCTGGTGATCTGTTCCAGCCGGGTGGCGTCGCCGTCGACCCAGCCCTGGTCCAGGTCCTGCACCAGCTGGTAGTCGGCGCTGCGGCCGGTGGCGCGGTAGGTTTCCAGCGAGGCCGCGACCAGCGCCGCCAGGTCCAGCGGCGCGCGGTTGAGCAGGATCTTGCCCGACATCGCGCGCGACAGGTCCAGCAGGTCGTCGACGATGCGGCCCAGGTGCTGGCTCTGGCGCTGGATGATTTTCTTGGCGCGCGTGACGCCGTCGGTCGATACGCCGGGCAGGCCGATCAGCGAGGCCGCGCTGCTGATGGCCGACAGCGGATTGCGCAGCTCGTGGCCCAGCATGGCCAGGAACTCGTCCTTGGCGTGGTTCTGCCGCTCCGCCGACTGCCGTTCCTCGATTTCGCGCGTGAGCTTCTGGTTGGCGGCGGTCAGCTCGGTGGTGCGCAGGCTCAGCTGGCGCGCCTGCTTTTTCAATTCCTCGTTCTTCATCGCCAGCGCCACGAACACCGAGATCTTGGCGTACAGGATTTGCGGAATCACCGGCGTGAACAGGAAGTCGACGGCGCCGCGCTGGTAAGCCTTCAGCCGGTCGAGCTCGTCGGCCAGGAAGGCGGTGATGAAGATGATGGGGATGTCGGCCGAGCGCGCGCGCTGGTGGATCGCTTCGGCGGTTTCAAAGCCGTCCATGCCGGGCATGTTGACGTCCAACAGGATCACGGCGAAGTCGTGCATCAGCACCTGGCGCAGCGCCTCTTGGCCCGAGCGGGCCGCCAGCACTTCGTAGGATTCCTGTTCCGCCCATTGCGTCAGCAGGCTGGTCAGTGCGAACAGGCTGTTCGCGTCATCGTTGACCACCAGGATTTTGGGTTTTTCTGTTTTAGGCACGGGGTCTCTGCACGATGCTGAAACTGCGAAATCTTCGCGGCCTTAAAGCTGCCAGAGAAGTGGGTAGTGGACACCATTTCATCATATCAATTGCATAAATGAATGTCAAAAATGGCCGCTCAATCGAACGCGGCCGCACGGCGCCGCGCGAGTGTTCGATTCCGTACAGACCCCGCCGCCGCGGGCTGCGACAGTGGCGCAGTACCCCCACTGAAAGGAATGCATCATGAATATCGATACCGTTGTAGATAAAGAGTACCTGGGCCTGAGCTTCCGCGCACTGGCCGACGCCCCGACCAGCGCGCTGCGCGGCCTGAGCGCCAAGGATGCCAAGGCGCTGGCGCAGGCGTTCAACGTGCACACCGTGCGCGAGCTCGCCAACCTGGATTTCGTCAAATGGGCCTGCGCGATCACCACGCTGGCCGAGCATGAGCAAGCCACGCCGGAAGAGCAGGCCAAGGAAACCCTGCTGGACGGCGGCCTGGAGATGACCTTCCCGGCCAGCGATCCGGTGTCGGTGGACGCCGGCATCACGCGCATCGAAGTGGCGCCGGACAAGGTCGACGCGCATGACGACCACCAGCACGCGGGCAAGATGGAGGAAGCGGCGCACTAGGCGGCCGTCCCGTCCGGCTCCGGCTGTTCAGGCCGGGGCCGGCGACATCGCGTGCGGCTGCGGCGGCGTGCGCATCATCTGCGCGGTGCAGCTGCGGTTCTTGCCGGAGCGCTTGGCTTCGTACAGCGCGCCGTCGGCCACGGCGATCACCGAGGCCACCTGGTCGGCGTCGTCCGGATAGATGCCGATGCCGATGCTGGTCGACAGGCGCAGCGTCAGGCCGTTGATGATGTAGGGTTCGGAGACCGCCTCGATCAGCTTGGCGGCCGGCTCCTGGGTGTCGCCCAGCTGGGCGATATTGCCCATGACGATGACGAACTCGTCGCCGCCGACGCGGGCCACGGTATCTTCCCGGCGGGCGCAGCCGACCAGGCGCTGCGCCACCATTTTCAGGATCTCGTCGCCGGTGGCGTGGCCGTGGGTGTCGTTGATGGCCTTGAAGCCGTCCAGGTCCAGGTACATCACGGCGGCCTTGTTCTGCTGGCGCGTGGCGTGTTGCAGCACGGTGGCGATGCGGTCTTCCAGCAGGCGGCGGTTGGGCAGGCCGGTCAGCGGATCGTGCAGCGCCAGTTCCTGCTGCTGGCGGCTGTATTGGGCCAGCTCCTTGTACAGCAGGCGCACTTCCAGCATGTTGTGGATGCGTTTGTGCACTTCCAGCAGGTCGAACGGTTTGCTGATGAAGTCGCGCGCGCCCGCTTCCAGCGCGGCGATCTTGAAGCTCGGCTGTGCGGTCAGGGCCAGCACCGGCAGGTAGCCGCCCTGTTCGATCTCCTTCAGGCCCTTCATGACCTGGAAGCCGTTCAGGCCCGGCATCTGCAGGTCGAGCAGGATCAGGTCGTAGCACTGCTGGCGGTGCAGCGGGCAGACCTGTTCGGGCAGCATGGTGGAGGAGACGTCGGTATAGCCGGCCTCGCGCAGGATTTCCAACATCAGCTCGACGTTGTCTGCACTATCATCCACCACCAGTATCTTGGCGTTCAGGATTTCTTCTCGGCTCGGCATAATGGTCTCTGTCTGTCTCAAATCGGCCATTCCGGCCAGAAATTTATAGTCCCACGATCATAGCGCAGGCGTCCGTGTTGCGGCGCACACAAGCACATGGTATTTCCGTGTGGCAATTAATTGTACCCGTTTTTTCGTATTTTTGTAGTTTATCAACTGATCTTCAGATTGCTTGTAGGACATTGCCGCGTCTGCGAGTAGGAATAGAATAATTTCCGTGTGACAATAATATTCACAGCTATTAACACGCTGCCATCGCGGCCGGCATCGCCGCTCAGGCGTGCCGGTGGCTGGCGCCCATCGCCGCCACCTTGGCGATCAGCTCATTCGGCTCGACCGGCTTGGAAATATGCGCCAGGAAGCCGCTCGACAGCGCCTTGATGCGGTCTTCGGAGCGGGCGAAGGCGGTGAGCGCGATGGCCGGCAAATCGCCGCCGCGCGCCGGCCCCAGCGCCCGGATGCGGTCCAGCAGGCCGTAGCCGTCCACTTCCGGCATGCCGAGGTCGCTCACCATCAGGTCGGGGCGCGCATGTTGCAGCAGCGTCAGCGCCTCGGTCGCGGTGGCGGCGGTCAGCACGTCGGCGTTGCAATCGTTGAGGATACGCTTGATCAGTTCGCGCGCGTCATCCTCGTCGTCCACCACCAGCACTTGCAGGCCGGACAGGTCGTGCGCGGCCGCGCGGTGGCCGTCGGCGGCGCCCAGCGGCTCGTCGTAGCCGTGGCGGCGCGGCAGGCGCACCGTGAAGCAGGCGCCGCGGCCTTCGCCCTCGCTGTCGGCGTGCACCGTGCCGCCATGCTGTTCCACCAGGTGCTTGACGATCGCCAGCCCCAGCCCCAGGCCGCCGTGCTTGCGGGTGGCGGTGGCGTCGGCCTGGCGGAAGCGCTCGAACACATGGTCGAGGAAGGCGGGGGCGATGCCGATGCCGCTGTCGCGCACGGCGATGGCGATCTGGTCGCCTTCGCGGTGGATGTGCACGTCGATGGTGCCGCCGGGCGGCGTGAACTTGATGGCGTTGGTCAGCAGGTTCCAGAAGATTTGCTGCAGGCGGCTGGCGTCGCCGGCCACCAGGCCGGGCTTGGCGTCGAAGTGCTTGTTGATGCGGATCTGCTTGGTCTGGGCGGCGGGGCGCACGGTGTCGATGGCGGCGGCGGCGATGGCGGCCGGCGCCAGCGACAGCATTTCCAGCCGCACCTTGCCGGAGGCGATGCTGCTCATGTCGAGCAAGTCTTCGATCAGCTGGGCCTGGGCGCGGGCGTTGCGCTCGATGGTTTGCAGGCCGCGGTGCAGGTCGGCCTGGTCGCGGCTGCCGCGCCGCAGCACCTGGGCCCAGCCGAGGATGGCGGTCAGCGGCGTGCGCAGCTCGTGCGACAGCGTGGCCAGGAATTCATCCTTCATCTGGCTGGTGCGTTCGGCGTCGGCGCGCGCCTGGCGTTCGCTGTCGAGCAGGATCTTGCGCTCCTCGGCGGCGCGGCGCGAGGCGTCGTACAGGCGCGCATTGTCGATCGCGACGGCGGCCTGGGCGGCGATGCCGCCGATGATGCGTTCGGTGCGCTCGCTGAACATGTCCGGTTCCGGATGGCCGAAGAACAGGCAGCCGATCACCACGCCCGAGCGCAGCGCCACCGGCACCGCCAGGTAGCTGCGCACCGGCGGCTGGCCGGGCGGGGTGGCGCGGCAGGGATGGTCGCTGGCGTAGCGGGCGTCGGCCGGCAGGTCGTTGCTGCGCATGGCTTCCCGGCCGAGCAGGCCGTCGCCGTCCAGCGCGTCGTCCTGCGGCCGGCCGAAGCTGGCGTAGCCGGGCGGGGTGCAGCTGGACAGGGTATGCAGCACGCGCGCCTTGCCGTGGGCGTCGGCGCCGTGATAGAAGAAGGCGCCGTAGCGGGCGCCGCTGATGCTGGTGGCGGCGTCGGTCACTTCCTGCAGCAGCGGATGCAGGTCGCGGGTCGAGGCCAGCGCGTTGCCGGTGCGGTTGACCAGCTCCAGCACGGCGGTCTCGTCGCGCAGCGCTTCCTGCACGCGTTTGACCTGGTCGACGTCGGTGCTGGTGCCGAACCAGCGCAGCACGCGGCCGGCGGCGTCGTGCACAGGGTTGGCGCGCGTGAGGAACCAGCGGAATTCGCCGCTGGCGCTGCGGATCGGCACTTCCAGTTCGAACGGCAGGCCGGTGGCGCGCGACAGATCCCAGCGTTCCTGCATGGCGCCGACGCAATCGGGGGCGTAGACCCGGCGCCAGCCGTCGCCGCTCATCTGTTCCGCGGTGGTGCCGGTGTAGGCGTACCAGGGCTGGTTGTACCACACCATGGTGCCGTCCTGCTCGGCGATCCAGGCCAGCTGCGGCATCGAATCGGCCAGCGCCCGCAGTTCCAGCTGGCTCTGGCGCAGCGCTTCCCGGGCGTTCAGCAACTCCTGCTGCACGCTGGAAGAGGCCTGGAGCTCGGCGTCACCCGTCGGGGTCTGGGAGGGAATGGCGTCGGTGGGCTCGTTCGGAGGAATCATGTGGGCTTCATGCTGCCGCGATGCTGGCGCGGCCGCCGGACGGCGGCGCGTCAGGCTAACGCTGGACGTTTTACGGTGCCTTCATTGTAGCTCCATCTCCCACCATGGCTTCGCACGGTTGGTGGCGTTCAGGCCTGGGTGTTGGTCATGCGCCGCGCGACCTGCTCCAGCGCGGCTTGCAGCTGCTCGATGTCGTAGGGTTTTTGCAACGACTGGGCGGGGAATTCCAGGTGGCGGGTCAGCTCGTCGCCGTAGCCGGAGGCGAACAGCAGCTGCAGCGTCGGCGCCTGCTGCAGCGCCTTGCGCGCCAGTTCGACGCCGGACATGCCGGGCAGGCTGACGTCGGTGTACAGCACGTCGAAACTCTGGCGCGACAGTTCGGGCAGGGCGTCCTCGCCGGTGGCGGCGGCCTGCACTTCGTGGCCGAGCGCGCGCAGCGTCTCGCACACCAGGTAGCGGGCGTCGGCATTGTCCTCGACCACCAGCATGCGCAGCGGCCGCGCGGTGTCGGCCAGCGGCGCGGCCTGGGCCGGCGCCAGCGTGCACAGCACGCCGGCCACCTGGCCCGCGGCGTCGCGCACCGGCGTGTAGTACAGGTCCAGCGGCAACTGGGCGACGCCGTTGTTGCGCCACGCCGGCAGCACCACGCTGCGGTAGCTGGCGCTGTCGCCGGCCCAGCCCTGGCGGATGGCGGCGGCGTTCCAGCTCCAGGCGGCCGGCTGGATCGACGGTACGCTGCCGCCGGGCGCGCGCAGGCTCGACAGGCCTATCAGCGCCGCGTAGGCATCGTTGTACACCATGATTTGCTCGGGGCCCCACATCAGCAGCATGGCGCTGGGGGAATTGAGCAGGATGTCCACCGTCAGGCGCAACGGCAGAGGCCAGCCGGCCGGCTCGCCTAGGGCGGTGCGCGACCAGTCGGGGGAGGGCGGCGCGACGGGGGCGGATGATGTCATGCTGGGGCAACCTGTCAGTATGTTGTCTTGGAAGGCAAAGCTGACCGCATCGTACACTAAAAAAAAGCCCGCTACAGGAGCGGGCTAAATCTATTTCCTTGGAGGAGAATAGAGGAGACAGGTGAATGATGCGGCAGTGCGCAAGGTAATGCAAATTCTTTCTCATGATGAGCGAGATCACTGGCATGAATGAAGCCACGCGCAAGCCTTGAAAATCCTGGGTTTGTGAGCGAAATGTTCATGTTTTCTATCGCGCGGGCGCGCGCTGCGGATACACTGGAGGTGGAGCGGCGCGGGGCCGCGAAAGGAGGCGCGATGGCGACGGTAGTGAAGCACAGGAAGGTGAAGATTGTTGTGCTGGAACAAAACGAGCAGATCGCGGGCACCTGCCGCGAGGGCGATATCGCCATCATCAACGATCAGGCGGGCTGGTGGATCAAGTTCGTGGGCGAGGGCGGCCATATCGATTGTTATGGCGTTCCCTATCCTTCCTATAACGAAGCGTTGTGGTCGGCCAAGGCGGCGGCCGAATTCGGCACCTGACAGAGAGTGCTGGACAAGCTCGGGGAGTGTCCCTATAATGCTGCTTCTTTCGAACGGCATGCCGGTTGAAAGAGATGCAGCAAAGCAGTTAGCACGGTGGTTGATTCGGTGTTTTAAACATTGAACCGATTAAACGATAGAAAATATCGAACTTTGCAAAACGAAATTAATGCTTTATAATGTTGCTTAAGCGGCTGTAGCTCAGCTGGATAGAGTACTTGGCTACGAACCAAGGGGTCGTGGGTTCAATTCCTGCCAGCCGCACCAAAATTCGTAAGTGAAAGGGCCTGAAGAGCAATCTTCGGGCCCTTTTGCTATAAGTGTAAGGCCTTGAAACGGATTGCAAAATTTCTTCAAGGAATCCTTCGCCAAACAAGAAAACGCTGTTATAATCTTGTTTTTCGCGGCTGTAGCTCAGCTGGATAGAGTACTTGGCTACGAACCAAGGGGTCGTGGGTTCAATTCCTGCCAGCCGCACCAAAATTCGTAAGTTGAAAGGCCTGAAGAGCAATCTTCAGGCCTTTTGTCTTTTCCTTCCCCCGGGCAAGCCATTTTTCCCGCCATGCGGAATTTGTCGCGGTGCAGCAATGTTGATTTCTTGCTTGCAATTAAATCAATTTTGACGAAATAAAAAACTGTACAAAATCGCAGTCTTTTCTTGTACATTTACTTTATGTCGTATTCCCGGCTAGCGTCGTTGTTTTCTTCTGGATAAAGTTATGTTAACACTCCAACAAACCTCAGCACTGTCAAATCATCGCCCGACGGGGTTTGATTATCTTCGCGTCCTGCTTGCGGTGTGCATCGTCGCATGGCACTCGGTGTCCATCGTGTACGGGGACAAATACGTGGGCGACTTCGTCCCGCTGCGCCCTCTGATCATGTTCCTGGTCCCCAGCTTCTTTGCCCTGAGCGGCTTCCTGGTGTCGGGCAGCCTGTTCCGCACCAACCATTTGCCGACCTTCCTGACCTTGCGCGTGATCCGTATTTTCCCGGCGCTGTGCTGCGAGGTGGTGATTTCCGCCCTGATCATCGGCGCCGCGCTGACGACGCTGCCGATACAGGAATATCTGGCAAGTCCCATGGTGCACGACTACTTCCTCAATGTGCTGGGCATCATCCACTACACCTTGCCTGGCGTCTTCACCAACAATCAAACCGACTCGGTGAACGGCCAGCTGTGGACCATCCCGTTCGAGCTCGAATGCTACATCGCCATCGCCATCCTGTATCTGCTGACCTTGCATCGCCGCCCGCGCGTATTCGTGGTGGTGCTGGCGGTGCTGACGGTGCTGGCGACCGCGCGCGGCTTTACCCGCGACCTGGGGGACTACAACTTCCGGCCGACCGGGCGCTCCGTGGTGTGGGCTTTCCTGTGGGGCGTGGCGCTGTACGCGCTGCGTGAAAAAATCCGCCACAATAAATTTATTCTGGTCGCAAGCATCGCGTTTGCCTGGCTGATGCTGCAGTGGCGGGAAGGCGAGTACCTGGCCGCGCCGGCGATTGCCTATATCACCGTGTATATCGGCCTGATCGATTTCAAAAAATCGTTCGTGCTGTTTGCCAGCGACATTTCCTACGGAATTTACCTGTACGGTTTCGCGGTGCAGCAGGCGGTGTATCAGGTGCTGCCGAATTTCCGCACCTGGCACGAAAACTTCGTCATTTCGCTGGCGATCTCCATGGTGTTTGGCTATTTGTCATGGACTTTTGTCGAGTCAAAGGTAATGAACCGGAAGAACGATGCTATCCAGTTCGTTAATTCCTTTACCGACCGCGTCACCTCGATAGTGCGCGGCATTTTCGGCGTCGGCCAGCGCTGATGCAAAAAAGTGGCCAGGGCTCTTCTTGATTTGAGTTTCCCCTGCTATAATATTGTCTTTCGCGGCTGTAGCTCAGCTGGATAGAGTACTTGGCTACGAACCAAGGGGTCGTGGGTTCAATTCCTGCCAGCCGCACCAAAATTCGTAAGACGAAGGGCCTGAAGAGAAATCTTCAGGCCCTTTTTCTTTGTGCTGCCGATTTAAGCTGCGTGAGCCTTGCGGCGGCGCGCAAGTGCGCCGATCAGGCAGGCGCCGAACGCCAGCATCGCGATCTCCGACGGCTCGGGAACTGCGCTCGGAATATAGCTGGTCTGCAGCGTATAGTCGGCGGCGTAAGCGGCGTCGATGGTAATGGTCGGGGACAGATAGGCGCTGAACTTGTAATATTCCGTGGCGTACTGGTTCACATCAGGGTTGGTCGAATAGAGATAGGCCGTGCTAAGCAATTCAACGAAGTTGTTGTTATTGGGCGTGACCCACAGATCAAACGACGAATCGAAGCTATGGGACAGCGTGCTGCTGCCGCCATTCTGCGGGGTGAAATTACCGGTACCGGTGACGGTGGGAACGCCCCAGTCGAAACTGCCGGTTTGCGCGCCAAGGATATGCACGTCGTCGTCTGGTTGCCCGCTGACGCCGGTGACGAAACTGGCCTTCACTGCGATGTGAGGAGTGTTCGGCGAGAGCGAGTAGGTGTCCGGAATCAGCGGGGTGTATCCGTAATCCGCCGCAATCGATCCTTTGGTGTTGATGTGCAACAGCACCGGTTGCTGCGAGTTGCCACTGACGGACCAGCGGAAGTTCATGCCCAGATTGTTGACGCCCGCCATATGCTCGGCGGAGTTGCTGGTCGATGCCTTGAGCGCGAGGAATGGGGCGCCCGATTGATTGGCGCCAGCCGTGGCGCTGGCCAAAGCCGTTGGCGCGCTGAGGCGATTTTCGCCGAATTGGTCCGTCTGCCGATAGACATAGCCGCCCAGCGTGACTGTTGAGCCGACCAGCGCGGGCGGCATCGCGGGAACCGCCGCCTGAACCTGACTTGCTGCTGCCAACACCAGCAACGATGGAATAATGTTTTTCATGGGAACTCCGAATCTGAAGGAGTCCTAGTGTAATATTAATATTGTTTATATTGCAATATATGTCGATATCAAATCATTGTTTTTTTTCGGCGGCCTGGCTGCATTGCGCCGACAGGATCGCGCGCGTGGTCGCGTCGCTGACGCTGCGGATGGCGTCCGTCGTGCATTGTGCGGCGCCGACCTGCATGGGCACGGCCTGTCGGCCCAGGTTGCGGTAGCCGATGACGCTGATCGCCGCGGCGGCGATCAGCGTCAGCAGGGCGTTGGTTTTAGATTTCAAAAATCATCCCTTCTTTGATAGTGCTTCCATGATACACGGGCCTCGTGCGATGATAATCCGATCATCGTCCCGGAGGAGCGTGCATGACCATCATCACTACCGTTGAAGACCTGCGTGTCTTGGCCCAGAAGCGCGTGCCGCGCATGTTCTACGACTATGCTGATGCCGGCTCGTGGACCGAGTCGACCTACCGCGCCAACGTCGACGATTTCCAGACCATCAAATTCCGCCAGCGCGTGGCCGTCAACCTGGAGAACCGCACGCTGAAAAGCACCATGGTCGGCCAGGACGTGGCGATGCCGGTGGCGCTGGCGCCCACCGGCCTGACCGGCATGCAGCACGCCGACGGCGAGATCCTCGCCGCCAAGGCCGCCGAAAAATTCGGCGTGCCGTTCACGCTGTCGACCATGAGCATCTGCTCGATCGAAGACATCGCCGCCAACACCAGCAAACCCTTCTGGTTCCAGCTGTACGTGATGAAGGACCGCGAATTCATCAACCGCCTGATCGACCGCGCCAAGGCCGCGCGCTGCTCGGCGCTGGTGCTGACGCTGGACCTGCAGGTGCTGGGCCAGCGCCACAAGGACTTGCGCAACGGCCTGTCGGCGCCGCCCAAGCTGACCATCGCCAACATCGTCAACATGGCGACCAAGCCGCGCTGGGTGATGGGCATGCTGGGCACCAGGCGCCGCAGCTTCGGCAACATCGTCGGCCACGCGTCGTCGGTGTCGGACATGTCCTCGCTGTCGTCGTGGACCAGCCAGCAGTTCGACCTGAGCCTGTCGTGGAAGGACGTCGAGTGGATCAAGCAGCGCTGGGGCGGCAAACTGATCATCAAAGGCATCATGGATGCGGAAGATGCGCGGCTGGCGGTGGAAAGCGGCGCCGATGCGCTGATCGTCTCCAATCACGGCGGCCGCCAGCTGGACGGCGCGCAGTCGTCGATCGGCGCGCTGCCCGCCATCGCCGACGCCGTCGGCAAGCAGATCGAAGTGCACATGGACGGCGGCATCCGCTCCGGCCAGGACGTGATCAAGGCGCTGGCGCTGGGCGCCAAGGGCGTCTACATCGGCCGGCCTTTCCTGTACGGCCTGGGCGCGATGGGCGAGGAGGGCGTCAGCAAATGCCTGGACATCATCCGCAACGAGCTCGATCTGACGATGGCTTTCTGCGGCCTGCGCGATGTCGCCAAGGTCGATCACAACATCCTGCTGCCGGGCAGCTACTGATGAAGCAGGGCTTACATGGCGAGGGTTTGCTGCGGCAGGGCGTGGCCAGCCGCAGCGCCTTGGCGGTGGCGATGCTGCGCGCTGCCCACCAGTTGATCGACCGGCCGCTGGTGTTCGACGATCCGCTGGCGCTGGCCGTGCTCGGCCCGGAGCACGCGGAGACGGTGCGCAGCGCGCCGGAGAAATTTGACGCCGGCATCATGCGCGTGCTGCGCGCCGCGATGGCGGTGCGCAGCCGCTTCGCCGAGGATGAACGGGCGGCAGCGCTGGAGCGCGGCGTGCGCCAGTACGTCGTGCTGGGCGCTGGCCTGGACAGCTACGCCTACCGCGATCCCGCGCCCGGCCTGAGCGTGTTCGAGGTCGACCATCCCGCCACCCAGCGCTGGAAGCGCGGCTTGCTGGAGCAGGCCCGCGTGGCCGCACCGGCGTCGCTGACCTACGTGCCGGTCGATTTCGAGCGCGACGACCTGGCCGCCAGGTTGACGGCTGCCGGCTGCCGGCTGGATGAGCCGGTATTCTTTTCCTGGCTGGGCGTGACCCTCTACCTGAGCAACGACGCCGTGTTCGACACGCTGGCCTTCGTCGCCGGCCTGCCGTCCGGCAGCGGCATCGTGTTCGACTACGGCGTGGTGCCCGAGCTGCTCCATCCGATGGAGCGCATGGGCATGGCCTACTTCGCCAGGAAGTACGAGGCCGAGGGTGAACCGTGGATTTCCTTCTTCGCGCCCGAGGTGCTGGCCTGCGAATTGCGCGCGCTGGGCTTTGGCGACGTGTCCGACCATGGCGCCGATCAACTGCGCGCCCGCTATCTTGCAAGCCGCAACGACGGCCTGCAGCTGGGCGGCGGCACGCGTCTGATGCGCGCCCATGTCAAATGAATTTGGATGAATTAGAGTTATTATTCTAGTATCGTTGTATTTAATGTTAGTGCTTGCCGTGCGGCAATCGTAGCGTGCTAATCTCGATTTCGGCGGTCTCCTTATGCGCAAAACGCATGTGGAACCGCCTTTCATTCACTTCTAGAGGAAACAGAAATGGAAATCCTGATCGACACGACCTTCATCTCGATTACCGATTCGACCGAATCGGAATACCTGCAAGACGACATGAGCGGCGCCCTTGCTGATGTCAGCGTTTCGTGCTGCACCTGCTCCTGCTCCTGCTGCTGCTAATTGCCAGCAGGCGGGCGGGATGGCGGTGCTGCCGTCGTCCCGCCTTTCCGCAGCCACGACGATAGGTACCTCTATGAATGACACTCTTTACGTTTCGCCGCTGGCGGAAATCACCACGCTGGGCGACGACAAGATCGCCATGTCCGTGGTCGGCCGCCGCTTCACAGTCGAAGACAAGGTCGGCATGCTCAAGACCATCCTGGACCAGGCCGGGCAGGGCGTGCGGCTCGCCGCGTTGACGGAGTCCATGGCCGACAGCTTCCCGCCCGAGGCGGTCGAGGCGGCGGTGACGGCGCTGGTCAACACCCGTGTGCTGGTGCGCGACGACGCCCGCGCCGGCGGCGACGCCACCCATCAGCATCTGCAGCACCGGCGCGAACTCGATGCGCTGATCCCACGCGACCAGCTGGCCGCCTACGACCGCGCCAACTGGCTGCTGGTGCTGGCCGGCGAGGGCGCCTGCGCCGACGCGCTGGCCGAGGCACTGGCGCAGATGAACGTGCCGCTGCAGCGCATAGGCCGCGACGGCGAGCTGCCGGAGACAAAGGACAAACGCGCACTGCTGCTGGTGTGTTCCGATTTCGAGGACTTCTCCACCTTCCGCGCGATGAACGCCAAGGCGGTCGGACGCGGCATGGCCAGCCTCTATCTGGGCATAGACTGGAGCACGGTGCAATGCGGCCCGATGGTGATGCCGAAGGCGACCGCCTGCTACGAATGTTATTTCCACCGTGTGCGCAGCACGCGCAAATTCGTCGCCGAATTCGACGTGCGCAGCAAGCCGGAAAACATCCTGTACCACGCGCTGCCAAGCCGGCTGGCGATCCAGTTCGGCGTGGCCGAGGCGTCGCGGCTGGTGCTGCAATACCTGAGCGGCACGCTGGACAACCTGCAGCACAGCGTCTTCAGCGAGATCGACAGCCTGACCGGCGAGACCCATCGCAGCCGCGTGCTGCGCCTGCCGCGTTGCGCGTGTTGCGGCAATGCCAGCACGGCGCGGCCGGTCGGCACCGTGTTCCAGCAGTCGCTGCTGCGTCGCCGGGCTTAAGCCATGGAGCGACTATCCGACGCAGCGCGCCTGGCGCTGATTCACGAAGCGCTGGTGCACCGCCGCCACGGCATCATCACCACCTTGCTGGAAGAGACCGAGCATCCCGATGCGCGTGGCCTGTTCGTGTTCAACGCCCTGATGGTCGACGTCAAGGCGATGATGATCGACCCGTCGCGCGCCAAGCCGAACAACCCGACCAGCGACCGCGCCAGCTTGGCCGGTTCCGGCGCCGCCTTCGACCGCACCTCGGCCCTGTGGGCGGCGTTCGGCGAGGCGATCGAACGCTATTCGGCGGCCGTGCATTTCGACGACCAGCTGCATTACGCCAGCCAGGCCGAATTGGGCGCGGCGGCGGTGGGACTGGAGCGGTTCGTGCTGTTCTCGCCCGAGCAGTACGCGGCCGAGGGCTTTGAATTTTCTGCACCGGACGCCGGCGTCACCCGCGCCTGGGCGCGCGCGACCGACCTGTGCGACCCGGAGCGCGAGTGCTATGTGCCGGCACAGATGGTCTATCTCGGCATGCAGGTAAAGAACCAGCGCGAGATCGTCTTCCAATCGTCGTCGACCGGCCTGGCCTGCGGCATGGACGAGCAGCGCGCCATCCTGAGCGGCTTGTGCGAAGTGATCGAGCGCGACGCCTTTGCGGCCATGTGGCAGATGCGCTATGCGCCGCGCCGCCTGGAAGTCAGCGCATCGGCGCGTGCGGCCTTGCTGCCCGGCGTGCAGCGCGCGCTGGAGCATCCGTCGCTGGACGTGCGGCTGTGGGACATCACCACCGATGTCGGCCTGCCGGTGGTGCTGTGCCTGGCGCGCAGCCGCAACGACGGCACCATGTCGCTGGGCGCCAGCGCGCAGCTGGGCGTGGGCCAGGCGATCAACAAGGCGGTGATCGAAGCGCTGCACGGCTATTGCTGGGCAAGCTCCATCCTCGGCGCAGGTACGCCGCTGCCGGAGCGCAGCGCCATCCGCAATCCGGGCGACCACTTCGCCTACTTCCTGGAACCGTCGCGCCAGCAGATGATGGACTTCCTGTTCGAGAACGCGGAGACCATAACCAGCGGCGACGCCTCGCTGCACCAACTGGCCACGCTGGACGATCTGCTTGCCCGCTTGCGCGCCATGGACCTGCCGGCGCTGGCGGTCGATGTCACCTCCGAGGATATCGCCAGTTTGGGCTTCTGCGTGGTGCGCTCGCTGATTCCGGGCCTGCATCCGCTGCTGTTCGGCGACGGCATGTTGAGCCGCGACGAACGCCGCCTGCGCCAGATCGCCCGCCACTGGGGGCTGGCCGAGGTGCCGCCGGCGAATACCGATCCTCACCCATTCCCTTGACGCGGACCTCATATGAACCATAGTTTGCAAGAACTGCTGCCGCCGCAGGCCATGGCGGGCGATTTCGACATCGACGATCCGGCCGAGATTCTGCACGAGCAGACCAAGTTCCATCGCGCCACGCTGGCGGGGCAGGTCAAGAACATCGTCCGTTACCTGCGCCATCCGGCTTTCATCGCGCGCGGCGCGGCCGGCTACAACGTGTTCGCCTCCTGCCCGAAGATCGAGTTGCCGGAGCCTGACCTGGCGCTGGGCGAGCTGGCCGCCGCGATGGCGGGCCGCACCAGCGCACGCGGCTTCGCGCCGGCACTGAGCCTGCGCGAAGTATCAAGCCTGCTGCACCACGCACTGCGCGTGAACCGTTACCGCAGCAGCGACGCGGCGCCGCACGTCAAGCTGGCGTTCCGCGCCTATCCGTCGCCGGGCGGCCTGTATCCGACCGAGTTTTACTTCTTCCTGAACCAGGTCGAAGGCGTCGCGCCGTGCATCGCCCACTACGACGCGCGCGAGCACTGCCTGCGGGTGTTGAAGCGGCAGGACGGTGACGCTTTCGGCAGCGCCGAGGTGCGCGGCGGCGAGCAGTCCATCAAGGCGCCGCTGGTGTGCGTGATGACCAGCGTGCCGCAACGCGCCACCGCCAAATATGGACCTCGCGGTTATCGCATGGCGCTGCTCGAAGCGGGCCACGCCTCGCAGAACCTGTGCCTGGCGGCGCAGGGGCTGGGCATGGGATCGCTGGTCTACGGCGCATATTACGACGATGAACTGGCGGCGCTGCTCGATATCGACGGCGTGACTGAGACCGTGGTGTCGGTCATGCTGCTGGGCCGCGAGGCGCAGCCGGAGACCGCCGCGCCATGAACGACAACGCCATCCGTGTGCTGGGCGATAGGCCGCAGGTGGCCGGGGCCAGTCTGCGGCAGGGCGCTTTCGCGCTGCTGCGTCATGCGGCGGCGGGCGAACGCGATGCCGCGCTGGCGGAGTTGGACCAGCTGTTCGCGCTGCGCGGCCGCTTCCACGCCTATCCGCTGCTGCTCGATATGGTGGTGGGCAAGCAGCCATGGCATGCGAGCGGCTCGCTGTTCGTGCTGGATGCCGCGCCGTTGCCGCCGGCATTGCAGGCTCATTTCGAAGAGGCGATCGCCTGCTGCGCAGCCTTCCTGGAACTGCCCGCGCCGTGCATCCTGCTGAAATGCCGCGCGGAGAGCCGCGACCTGCACCTGACGATGGAGAGTTTCCCGGGACTGGCGTTGCTGCGCCTGTCCACGCTGTCGCCCGGCTACCCGGACGATCTGCGCGCGGTACAGTTCCACGAGGTGGCGCACTGCTTCCTGACTTGCGGCGTGCGCTTGCTGGATGAAGGGCTGGCGCATTTCTTCGCCAGCCGCCACGCGGGCGCCACGCTGCCGGCGGCGAATATGGAGCTGCTGCCGCCGATGCGCACACTGTTGAGCCGCAGCGCCGACAGCATGTTCTGCGAGAGCGTGGACAGCGATCTGGCGGTGTACAAATCGGCCTGCCGCGTCGGCGCCGATTTGCTGGAGGCGATCTATGCGCTGGGCGGGGCGGCGCGCGTTACGCGGCTGTTTGCCGCCGTGGCGCGGGCCGGTTCGGAAGCGCAGATCGTGCGGCTGGTGGAAGAGGCCAGCGCACAGAGTTTTCCCGCCATCGCCCGCAGCGGCGGGCCGAGCGCGGCGCAGGCTGCGCTGATCGAGCGCGCGCGCCAGGCGGTGTTCACGGCGTGGATCAACAAGAATCCGGCGGACATCGACGAGGCCATCGCCACGCTGGAGGCGGACGATGTCTATGCCGAACCGGCGCTGCTCGACAGCCTGCTTGGCGCTCGCATCAATCGCGCGCTGTTGCAGGTGAATTTTGCGACGCCGCCGACTGCCGATGAGTTGGCGCGGCTGGAGCTGCTGCTCAAGGCCGCGGAGTGTTTGCCGCAAGGACGGTTGTGGCTGTGGCGCGGCACGCATGCGATCCTGATGATATTGCTGGCCCGGCCGAATATCATCAAGGTCGCCAGCGCAGGACAGCAGGCGATCCAGGCTTTCAACAAGGCCGTGCAGCTGATACCGGACGATCCCGATTTGCTGGTGCAGCACGCGTCGCTGCTGCTGCATGCGCCGCCCGCATACGGCGGCGACCGCGATCTGGGCGTGAGCAAGCTGCGGCAGGCGATGCTGGATCCGGTCTACCGCGAACACGCACGCCAGGTCTTGCTGGAATACGGCATCGAAACGCCGGCGGAGGAATCCACCGCAGCCGCAGCGGAGCAGATTGCGCCGCCGGCGTCCGAAGTCTCCGCGCAAGCGTTCGACGCGGCGCCGGCACCCGTGCTGCTTGAATTGAGCGGCGTTGAGCTCCGCTTGTCGTCATCCTTCACGCTGCGCCCCGGCGCGCTGACGGTGCGCCGTGGTGAGCGTGTGGCCTTCATCGGCCGCAACGGCAGCGGCAAATCGATGCTGATGGAAACCCTGCTTGGCCTGCGCCGGCCGGACCGTGGCACGGTCGCACTGCATCTGGGCGATCCGCGCGAAGCGGCCACACGCCAGCGCATCGGCGGTCTGCTGCAAGGCTACGACCTGCCAGGCCAGACCAAAGTGCGGGAGATGATGGCGCTGCACCAGGCCATGTATCGCCGCACCGATGCCGCAGTCACCCGCGCACTGGGATTGGACGAACTGCGCGACCGCTACTGGCAGCAGCTCTCGCGCGGCCAGAAACAGCGCCTGATGCTGTGGATGGCGCTGGCCCACGTGCCGGAACTGGCCATCCTCGACGAGCCCTCGCTGGGCCTGGACGAATGGTTCGCCCGCGCACTGCGCGAACTGCTGGCCACATTGCCGGTGACGCTGCTGGTGATCTCGCACGCTCCATCCGACCTGCTGGGCATGGACCGCATCTGCTGCATCGACGACGGCCGCATCGTTGCCGAGGGCACGCTGGCGTCGCTGATGACGCAGCGGGTCGGCCAGTTCAAAGGCGTGCTGCGCCAGGCCTTGCCGGAATCGGCATTGGAAGCCTTGCGCGCACTGCCAGCACTGGTGCAGCCGCCGCGTGAACGCGACGGCGCCTGGGAGCTGTTCGGCGGCGCCGGTTTCGACCAGGCCTTCCGCCAGTTCATCGAACAACATCGTATCGGCACATTCAGCCTGGAGCCGGTGTCGGTAGAGGACTTCCTCGCCGACGTCACGCAAATCGCACCCACGAAGGGGCAGTCAACATGAAGATACTTCTGCATCTGATCAAAGCCGACCTGGCCATGTTCCTGCGCGGGAAGCTGGCGTTGTTCTGGACCTTTGCATTCCCCTTGCTGATGCTGGTCATGCAGATGGCCTTGTTCGGCCAGGACGTCAAGCTTGGCCCAGTGTCGCTGGCGATCGTCGATCTGGATCGCAGCACCGAGAGCGGTGCCTACCTGCGGCAGTTGCAGGCCGGCCTGCGCCAGCAGCACAGCGTGGACTTCTCACCGGTGACGACGCCCGCCAACAGCGCCGACAGCACCGCCGCGCAAGCCGACTTCGTGCTGACGGTACCCGCGGGCTTCGCCGCCAACGTGGCCGCCGGACGCACCACGGACATCGCGCTGCGCAGCGGCCATGGCGCGGGCGCCGCGTTCGACGCCGCCTACGGCCTGCTGCGCGGCTACAGCGACGCCTATAACCTCAACGGCCTGAATGCGCCGCCGCGCGTGACCTTGCCACCGCCGCCGGCCGCTGCCGAACAGGCGCTGGACTACCGCCTGTTCCTCGTCACCGGCCTCGCCGGCATGGTGATACTGTCCACCAGCCTGATGGGATTTGCCGGTCCGTTGGTGGCCGCGCGCGAGGGCGGCATGTTCCGCATGTATCAGCTGTTCCCGATGCCGACCGGCGTCGTGGTGGCCGCATGGTGCGTATCGCGGCTGCTGATCGTGCTGGCCGCCAGTCTGGCGATGTTCGTCGCCGCGTGGGCCATCTACGGCGTGCGCATCAGCGCGGACGGCCCGCAGGTCGTAGCCGCCATCGCCATGCTGGCGCTGGGTGCCGGCGCCTTCCTCGCACTGGGCCTGTTGATCGCGGCCATGACCAACAGCGTGGCCGCCGCCACCATGTTCTGCAATCTGCTGTATGTTCCGCTGCTGTTTTCGGGTAATCTCATGGTCCCGCTGGGCGGCTTGCCCAAGCTGGCCCGCGAGGCGCTGGACTGCCTGCCGTTGAACGCGATGATGTCGAGCATACGTCGCGGCCTCACCGGCGGCATGGGCTGGAGCACCGATATCTACAGCGTGGCCTTGTTGTCGGCGATGCTGGTGGCCTGCCTGGCGCTGTCGGCGCGGCGCTTCACGTGGATGCCGCGCTCCTGATTGCAGTTGAAAGAGATATGACATGAACGTACCGAATCGATCGAAAGAGCAGGATGCCCAGCAAGCCCAGGAGGCCCGGGATACGCGCAGCAAGCTGCGGCGCCTTCCGCTCATCGCCGGCATGAGCGTCATCGCCTGCGCGGGCGTGGTGCTGGCCGTGCTGTTGACACACGTGCAGAAGGCGGCCTTGGTGCAGGCGCCTGCACCCGCCGACGGCGCCAGCATCACGATCAAGTTAAGCGGCGTCGCCGGAAACAAGGGTATGGTCATGGCGGCCTTGTGCGACAAGGCGACCTTCCTCAAACGCTGCCCGTACATGCAGACGGTCGCCGCGTCGCCTGTCGTCAGTCTGGCCTTCGAAGGCGTCAAGCCCGGCATGTATGCGGCCATGCTGTTCCATGACGAAAACGGCAACGGCGAATTCGACCGTTCGCCCAACGGCATGCCGCTGGAGGGCTATGCATTTTCGCGCAACGCCAAGGGCAACTACGGACCGCCGTCCTTCGAGCAGGCGGCGTTCGAAGTCAAGGCCGGCAAAGCGGCCATCGACATCGACATGGTCTACTGAGAGGAAGCGCATGGCGGCCATACTGGAAGTTGACGCGGTATCCAAGCATTATCTGCGAGGCGGCGAGCGCATCGTGGCGTTGGACCAGGTGTCGTTCCGCATCGATCAACCCAGCGTGACAGCCATCGCCGGTCCATCAGGCAGCGGCAAGAGTACCTTGCTCGGCATGCTGGCGCGCTTCGACCGGCCGGACAGCGGCAGCATCAGCGTCGATGGCGAGCGCCTGGACTTGATTGCGGACACGCAGCTGGACCAGTATCGCAACCGCAAGCTCGGTTTCGTCTTCCAGCAATTCAACCTGGTCGGCACGCTGACGGCGCAGGAGAACGTGGAACTGGCGCTGGCGCCGCAAGCGCTGTCGCCGTCGGAACGCAGCCGCCGCGCGGTCGCCGCGCTGGAGATGGTGGGCATGGACCATCGTCTCAAGCACGAACCGTCCGAGCTGTCGGGCGGGCAGCAGCAGCGTGTGGCCATCGCGCGGGCGCTGGTCAATCGTCCCAACCTGGTCATCGCCGACGAGCCGACCGGTAATCTGGACAGCAAGACGGCGCAGCAGTTGCTGGAACTGATCGATAGTCTGAATCGACAGGTCGGCACCACTTTCGTCATCGCCACCCACGATCAGCGGGTGATGGAGATGGCGCACGGCGTGGTGCGGCTGGCGGACGGCAGGCAGGTCGCATGAGGCAGTGGCTCACGCTCGCGCTGCGCAACGTACGGCGCAATGGACGGCGTTCCTTTCTGCTGGGCGGCACGATAAGCGTCGGCACGCTGGCGTTGCTGCTGTTCGTGGCCTACATCGCGGCATCGCTCGATGGCCTGCGCGAGAGCACCATCCGCGGTGGCTTGGGACATGCGCAGCTGGCCGGTGACGGGCAGTTTGACGGCTACGCCGAGCAGCAGCTGCAATATGGACTGGAGCGGCCGGTGCTGGCGCGCGTGGAAGCGCTGCTGGCACGGGAGCCGCAGGTGCGCCGCGTGGTGCCGCGCTTGTCGTTCGCGGGTCTGGTGTCGAACGGCGCGCGCACGCTTAACTTCGAGGGCAGCGGGGTGATGCCGGACCGCGAGCGGCAAGCGTTCGGCGCCTTCCAGACCTTGGCTGCCGGAGCGCCGCTGAGCGCCAAGCCCGAAGGCCGCTATCAGGTTTTAATCGGCAAGGAGATGGCGCGGCGTCTGGCGGTCAAGACCGGCGATTCGATTACATTGATGACTACCACCGTCAACGGCAGCGTCAACGCGATGGATCTTGAAGTCGTGGGGCTGGTGGCGACAGGTATTCCGCAGGCCGATTTGTATCTGCTGCAAATGCCACTGGAAACGGCGCAGGAACTGCTGCGTACCACCAAGGTGTCCAGTGTCGCCTTGCTTTATCAGGACACTGCGCAGGCCGACGAAGTATCGGCCCGGCTGCGCGGGGCGCTGGCTGGCGCGCGAGTCGAGCTGCGCACCTGGCAGGCGCTGGCGCCGTTGTATTCGCAGGTGCTGGCCTTGTACCGCAACCAGTTCCTCGTATTTGGCGTCGTCATCTGCATCATCGTCTTCCTCGGCGTGGCGGCGATGACGCTGACCACCATTTATGAGCGGGGCAGGGAGATCGGCACCATGCGCGCCATGGGCATAGGGCACGCGCTGGTGCGGCGGCTGTTCGTCATGGAGGGCATGCTGCAAGGCCTGTTTGGCTCCTGTGCCGGCGCACTGCTGGCGTTCGCCTCCATCCTGCTGATCAATGCCGCGCATATCGAACTGGCGCCGCCGCCCGGCCGCAATGCCGGCGTGCTGCTGCAGATGTTGTGGGTGCCGTCGTACAGCGCGGCCATCGTCTGCGCCTTGCCGCTGGTGGCGATGCTGGCTGCGTGGACCATCAGCCGCCGCATTGGCCGCATGCCTATCATGTCTTCTCTTTCCATACAGTGAGCCAGCGCCATGCCATTTCAATTTGACCGTGTCCGCTGGTTTGTAGGCTGTGCTGTTTTGGCGGCAGGCCCGGTGATGGCAGCGCCATCTGCGCAGGAGATCCTGCGGCAGGTGGACCGCTACCGCATGCCGTTCGATAGTTTCGAGGCGGCGGTGCGCATCGTGCCGGTGCAGAACGGCCAGGAGCAGGAGCCAGGCACCTATGTGATACGCGGCGCGAATCACAACCAGGTGCTGGTGGAGGCGACCAGCGTCGACCAGCGCGGCCAGAAGTTCCTGACTACCGATGCCGGCATCTTCTTCTATGCGCCCCGCACCCGGCGCGCTATCCGTCTGACGCCGCTGCAAACGCTGCGGGGCAAGGCGTCGATCGGCGACCTGGCGCGCATCAGTTTCACGAACGATTACGACGCCGTGACGATGGATACGCCGCCTGCATCCTGCACCGGCGACTGCGTTGCGCTGGCGTTGAACAGCAAGAACGAAGCTGCCACCTACACGCGGATCACGCTGCTGGCGACCAAACAGCGCGGCCAGTATGTGCCGCTGAAGGCCATGCTGTATGTCGCCAGCGGCAAGCTGTTGAAGATCGCGGAGTTCGACGCGGCCACCGGTGGCCTGCCGCCGGTCACGCGCTATTTCGATCCGCAACTGCCGGCGGAGCAGACCCGCGTGGTGTACGAGAAGATCAAGACAATGGAATTCTCCGCCAGCACCTTCAACCCGCGCAGTCTGGAACAATGAGCGTTCGCCGTTCAGCGTTGATGGCGGGGCTGCTGTTGTGCGGCGGAGCGCGGGCGGACGAGGATAGCCTGGGCGGATTCGTGCTGGCCAGCCAGGAAGCCACGCGCTTGCAAGCGACGCCGCTCAACGTCGATAATTTTCTGGCGATCCCCGAGAGAAAAACCACGCTGGCCGGGCTGCTGGAAGGCCGCTTCCACGACGTGACCTGGCGTGCGCGCTTTGAAACCTGGCGCAGCGATATCGACGGGCGGCATAGCGGCTCCTCGGGAACACTGCAGGAATTGAACCGCGTGTTTCAACTGACGCCGGTGGTGACGCTATCGCTGGGCAAACGGCTGTATGCGCTCGATCCATCCTTCGTCAACCAGCCGCTGGGCTTTCTGCAAAAGCGCACGGACCTGAGCGACCCGCTCGATGAGCTGGGCCAGTCGGAAGGCCTGCCGATGGCGGTGCTGGGCTGGACCGGCTCCCAGGCCAGCCTGACGGCGATCTACAGCAAAGACGCGGCGCGGCATGCGGATGGCTACAACCGCGGCGTTGAACAGTCCATCGTCAAGCTGGGATACGAGTTCGAACAGCTGAGCGTGAGCATGCTGCTGCGTCGCGCCAGCGGAGAGCCCAGCGGCATCGGCGCGACGCTGAGCGGGGCGACAGGCGAGCACCTGTCGTGGTACGGATCGGCGTACAGTGCGCGCAACACGCGGCGCGCGACGGCCGGATTGACCTATACCTTGCGGGATTTGCCGAAGCTGCAACTCGAATATGCCTACGATGGACGCGGCATGTCCGACGGTGAGTACGCCGGGTGGCTGGCGCTGATCGATCGTAATCAATCCTTGCCGCTGCCGGATATCGCGCGCAAGGGCTTGCAGGCACAGGCCGCGCAGGTGCTGACCAGCCAGGGCGCGCGCCAGCGCTATGTCAGCGTGACGCTGGCGCAGACGGTGGGAGACTGGGAACTGGGCGGAGGTGTGTACGCCGGCCGCGACGACCACAGCGCCGTGTGGCATGGCACTGCGGACTATCGCTATTCGCCGCGCACTACATTGATGTTGTCGGTACTGCGCCAGACCGGCGACACCCGTTCCGAGCGAGGCCTGTCGCCATTAGGCAGCAGGCTTGCTTTCCGGGTGCGCCGGCTTTTCTAGTGCGATTCGATCTGCGCCAGTGTTTCGAACTTCCGACATCGATAGCTGAGGCTCAAGGGAATTGTTTTCGATATGTGTCGACCATCCCAGCCACATCGTCCGGGACCGATACGCTGCGCCGCGCCATGATTATTTGCTTGCCATCGAGCCCGGTGCACACCAGTTTGGGGCCGGCCGCTTCGTGGTGGCAGGGGATGACTGCACCGGCGCCTTTTGTTTCTCCTTTTGGCCGCAGCGGCCGAACCTGCAGCGTATCTCCGTCCAATGTCGCCGTCACTGGCCAACCCACGATGGCGCGCGGGGCGGGCTTGCCGTCGTCGATGCCGTCGATACGCCGAGGTGCCGATGCAGATCCGGCCATGATTCCAAATCCATCTGCGAGAAAATACATTTCGAGTTGTTCAGCCGTGCCTTCAAACAGGGAAGCTCCGGTAGCCCATGAGCCAGCGATGTGCGGCGGCAGGTCTTCAGCCGCATGGGCTGCCATGTGAAACGAACTGCACAGCACTACCAGCTTTAACCACGAAGTACGCATTGTGTTCCTCTCGATTTATCCAGCACTCGCCAGCAGATAATACGCGTCGTTACCTTCGACCCGCTCCCGGCTCCATCCTTGCGAGGCATAGAACCGGTCCGCCCTGGTTCCCATTCCGGTACTCAGGCGAACAAACTCGTTGCCCTGCTCGAAAAGCCACATGGTGGCGATGTTGAGCAATTGCTTGGCGATCCCTCGACCCTCGTATTCCTGCGCCATGAACAGCGCCCAGATGGAAGAATCGGTGTTGTTCGCATAGCAGAATCCGGCGATCGCGCCATCCGCTTCCGCGACCCAGCCACGGCCCAGCAATTCCAGATAATCCTCATACATTTTTTGCGTAATCCGGCTCGGATCGGAAAGCACATTTTCGCGAACAGCCAGACGGATCGTCGACATCGCAGGGATGTCATGCGCCGTCGCCTGGCGAAAAACTATTTGGGTTTGTGGCATCGCTGTCCTTATTCGGCTAATTTGGTTCCGATTTAATTATGCATTTAATATAATCTATTATTTTAGTTAACTATAAGGCTGACGTAAAGATGAAGGCAATTATTACTGGCGGCAACCGAGGTATCGGGCTTGAAATAACGAAGAAGCTGTTGAGCAAGGGGTTTGAAGTGCATGTCTTGTCCCGGTCGGGCGTCTCCGCCGCCATGGATGGTTTAACTTCGTGGACGGCAGACGTTTCTGAATACGAACAGGCGCTGCAGATTGTCGAGAAGATCGGCACGCCAGACGTCTTCATCAACAACGCGGGCATGATGAACGCGAAGACGGCCAGCGACTACGACGGCGAGGCTATCCTCCACACGCTCAACATGAACCTGATCTCCGCGGTGCGGCTGAGCGTTCATGTGGCGGAGCGGATGGCGGGCAAGGGCGGCGGCCGCATCGTCAGCATGGGGTCGATTGCCGGCGAAATCGGCCACCCGGACATCTGGTATGGCATTTCAAAAGCGGGCCTGATGAATGCGATGCGTTCGCTCGCGCGCACCTACGGCCCCAGGGGCGTGATTGCCAACTCGGTCGCGCCGGGCCCCGTCGAAACGGACATGATGAAAAACATACCGCAAGACCGAAAGGAGCGCCTGAAGGCCGCGACCATCAGCCAGCGATTCTGCCTGGCGGAGGAGGTAGCGGAAACCGTCAGCTGGCTTGCAAGCGACGCACCTGCGTTCATTAACGGTGAAGTGATCGATATGAACAACGGCACCAATTACCGATAGCCGTCAGCCGACCACGTTCCTTGGCGCACCCGCCACCCACGCCTCGATATTGTCGATCAGCTGGTCCGCCAGCACCTGCATGGCCTGCGAGCTGGCCCAGGCCGAATGCGGCGTCAGGATGAAGTTGGGCAGCCGCAGGTTGAGCAGCACGTTGTCGGCCGGCGGCGGTTCCTGCATCAGCACGTCGAAACCCGCGCCGGCGATCACGCCGGCGCGCAGGGCGTCGGCCAGCGCCGTTTCGTCCACCAGACCGCCGCGTGCGGTGTTGATCAGCAGCGCGCTGCGCTTCATGCGTATCAGCTCTTTTGCGCTGATCAGGTTGCGCGTCTTGTCGTTCAGCGGCAGGTGCAGGCTGAGGATGTCCGACGTTTCCAGCAGCTCGTCGAAACCCACTTCGCGCACGCCGTCGCCCGCCGCATCGGGCAGCGGCGAGCGCGTATGCACGATCACCTCCATGCCGAACGCCTTGGCGATGCGCGCCACCGATTTGCCCAGCGCCCCATATCCCAGCAGGCCAAGGCGGCTGCCCGCCAAGTCCGAAATCGGATGGCCGAACAGGCAGAAACGCTCGGACTTCTGCCACAGCCCCGCCTCGATATCGGCGCGGTACGCCACCAGCTGCCGCCGCAACGCCAGCATCAGCGCGAAGGTGTGCTCGGGCAGCGTGTGCACCGCGTAGTTGCGGATGTTCGAGACGACGATGCCGCGCTCGCGGCAGGCCGCCAGGTCGATGATGTCGGTACCGGTGGCGGCCACCGCGATCATCTTCAGCTCCGGCAGCTGCGCCAGTTCGGCCGCGCGCAGCGGCACCTTGTTGGTGATGGCGATGGTGGCGCGGGCGTCGCGCAGGCGCGGCATGGCGTCCGCCCCCTTGGTGGCGGCATGCTCGGACCACGCATGCGCGAACGCAGGCTTGCGGATGTTGGCGATCACGCTGTCGCGGTCGAGGAATACGATGCGGTGGGCTTCAGTCATATGGCAACCTCAAAAGGAGTCGGGCGCGTTGGCGGTGCGGCTTTCGGCAGGCGCATGCCCGGATGGTTGGAAAACAGTTCGGCGACCCATTCGACGAACACCCGCACCTTGGCCGACAGGTGGCGGTTCTGCGGGTAGACCACGTGCACCGGCAGCGGGTCGGTGCTCCAGTCGTCCAGCAGCTGTTCGAAGCGGCCGTCCTTGAGCATGGGCTCCATCATAAAGTTCGGCATCTGCAAGATGCCCAGTCCCGCCAGGCCTGCCGCAATGTAGGCATTGGTGTCGTTGACGGCGATGTGGCCGGGCAGGGCGACCTGTATCCGGTGGCCGTCGCGCGAGAAGTCCCAGTCGAACAGCTTGCCGGTGCGGGAGGAGAAATAGTTCACGCAGCGGTGGCGCATCAGCTCATCGGGATGGACCGGCCGGCCGTAGCGGTTCAGGTAGTCCGGCGTGGCGCAGGTGACGAACTGCAGGATGCCGACGCGCCGCGCGATCAGGTTGGAATCGCCCAGCACGCCGCCGCGCACCGCGCAGTCGACGCCTTCCTCGATCAAATCGATGGTGCGGTCGCTGCAGCCCAGCTCCAGCTGGATGTCCGGATAGCGCATGAAGAAGTCGGGCAGGGCGGGGATCAGCACGTCGCTGGCCAGGCCGGTGGGCGCGTCGACCCGCAGCCGCCCGCTGGGGCTGAGCCGCGTGCGCGACAGCGATTCCTCGGCCTCGCGCACGTCCGACAGGATGCGCAGGCAGCGCTCATAATAGGCGGCGCCGTCGGCCGTCACGCTGACCTGGCGCGTGGTCCGGTGCAGCAGCTTGACCGACAGCGCCGCCTCCAGCGACTGGATCAGCGTCGACACGGTGGCCTTGGGCAGCTGCATGTTGTCGGCCGCGCGCGTGAAGCCGCCGGCATCGACCACCTGCACGAACACTTCCATCGCTTGTAGTTTATTCATCTTTGAGTCCCATTGTTCGGAATCCTGAACAATCAATTCGACATTGCACTATTTATCAGATTGTAGATCAAGTTTAAGATTGCTGTACTGCACCAAGAAAGTACATTGAAGGAAAGGGGTTCAACATGAAATATCGGGATGGAATTTTTGCAACGATCGCACTGGCGCTGACTTCGGTCGCCCTGGCGGGCGTGGTCTATACCGATGCCTACTCGCAGGCGGCATCGGCCGAAGCGACCGGCGTTCGTGCCCTGACCGAAGCGGCCGCCGGCGACACCATCGCCTGCGCCGACACGGCCATGCTGTCCAGCGCCTCGGATACGGTGCAGCGATGAGCACAACCGTCGAGCCTCTGCCGCAGCTGTCGGACCTGCTCAAGGTCCGCACCCTGGAAGTACGTGGCGCGCAAGGCCCGTTGGCCGCGCGCTTGTACACCAGCGGCGAGGCCGGCGTCAAGCGCGACACCTTGACCGTGTTCTTCCATGCCGGCGGCTTCAACAGCGGCGACCTGGACGATGCCGACATCTTCCTGCGCCATATGGCCGACGACACCCCGGACAGCGCCGTGCTGGCCACCGCCTACACGCTGGCGACGGTGCAGCCTTTCCCGGCCGCCGTCGAGGACGCCCACGCCGTGCTGACCTGGGCCAAGAAGAACAAGACCAAGCTGGGCTGGACCGGCAAGCGCCTGATTGTGGCCGGCATCGAAGCCGGCGCCAACCTGGCGGCCGTCTGCGCGCTGATGTCGCGCGACCGTGGCGGCCCGGCGCTGGCCGGCCAGATCCTGGTGATGCCGATGCTCGATCCGGGCCTGAGCACCTGGTCGATGCGCGAGATGCAGAACGCGCCTGAATTGCTGGACGTGGCCGACGCCTGCGCGGCGGCCTACCGAGGCTACCTGCCGAACGCGGCAGACCGCACCCATCCATATGCCTCGCCGCTGCAGTCGAGCCGTCTGAAGAACCTGCCGCCGGCACTGATCCTGTCGGCAGAAGACGACCCGCTGCGCGACGAAGCGGAACAATATGGCGCGAAGTTGATTGCCTGTGGTGTCAAGACCACCGTCAACCGAATGCCGGCGGCGTCCCTGAGTGAAGCAGGGGCGCGCAACGAATGCGCGTGCAAGTGTTACGCGCTGGGAGAAATCGCCAGTTTCATCGCTGGCCTGGAGCGGTCCGAGACGCCGCCAGCCGCATAGGGTTTCCCAACCTTTAAGCAGTATCTGCAATCACGTCCCCACTGGCTTGCCGGCGGGGCGCTAGTACCGTGTTTTCTCGCAATTCGTTGAGGGCAACCGGTGCCGCCGTTTCTATTAATTATTTTCATATAAAAGGGAATGAACATGAAAACCATTAAACAACTCACCGTCGTAGCCCGGCCGCTGGCCGCCGCTATGGCGCTGGCGGGACTGGCCGCTTTCGGCCTCTCCGGTTGCGAAGAAGCCACCGGCAAGACAGCTGAAGCACCGGCCGCCGGTGGCCCTCCGATCTCGGCCGCAGTGGTCGTCGAGAAAACCATCACCGAGACCCAGGAGTTCTCGGGCCGCCTGGAAGCGATCGAGCAAGTGCAGATCCGTCCGCGCGTCGGCGGCTTCATCACCGCGATCAACTTCAAGCCGGGCAGCGAAGTGAAGAAGGGCGAAGTCTTGTTCGTCATCGACCC
The DNA here is from genome assembly GCF_001758795.1 of Duganella sp. HH101. Lineage (NCBI taxonomy): Bacteria > Pseudomonadati > Pseudomonadota > Betaproteobacteria > Burkholderiales > Oxalobacteraceae > Duganella > Duganella sp. HH101. Next base: position 58,194 of record NZ_LRON01000025.1, read on the forward strand.
GCGTCCGTTCCAGGCTGAAGCCAACCGCGCCGAAGCGGCAGCCGGCTCGGCCCGCGCCAAGGCCGACCTGGCCAAGGTGGAACTGGTGCGCGCTGAAAAACTGCTGGCCGACAAAGCCATCGCCCAGCGCGAATACGACGCCCTGTCGTCCAGCCTGAAACAGCTGGACGCCGATGCCCGCGCCGCACAAGCGCAGTACGAGGCAGCCAAGCTGAACCTGAGCTACACCCAGGTGACGTCGCCGATCAACGGCCGCGTATCGAAAGCGGAAATCACGCTGGGCAACCTGGTCGACGCTTCGGCGGTACTGACTTCGGTGGTGTCGCTGGAGCGCATCTACGCTTCCTTCGACGGCGATGAAGACACCTATCTGCGCGTCGGCGCCGCTGCCCACCAGGGCAAGCCGGCCACCGTCAAGATCGGCCTGGCCAACGAAACCGGCTTCCCGCACGAGGGCAAGCTGGAATTCGTCGACAACCAGCTCGATCCACGCAGCGGTTCGGTGCGCATGCGCGCCACCCTCAACAACACCGACGGCGCGCTGGTGCCAGGCCTGTTCGCCCGCGTGCAGCTGGCCGGCTCCACCGGCGCCAAGTCGGCGTTGATGATCAACGACCGCGCCATCAGCACGGACCAGAACCGCAAGTTCGTGTTCGTGGTCGACAAGGACAACAAGGCAGAGTACCGCCCTGTGACCCTCGGCCCAGCCATCGATGGCCTGCGCGTGGTGCGCGACGGCTTGAAGCCAGGCGAGAAGATCGTCGTCAACGGCCTGCAGCGCGTGCGCCCTGGTGCGCCGATCACGCCAACCGTGGTCGCCATGGATTCCGATCCGCTGGCCGCCAACGTGCCGAAAACCGAAGTTAAAAAAGATGAAAAAGTAGCCGCGGTCGCGACCAAGACCGGCACTTCCAAGGAATAAAAACTATGAACATCTCTCGATTTTTTGTCGACAAGCCGATTTTTGCGGCGGTACTGTCGATCATTATCTTCGTCGCCGGCTTGATATCGATCTTCAAGCTGCCGATCTCGGAGTACCCGGACGTGGTGCCGCCATCGGTGGTGGTGCGCGCGCAATATCCTGGTGCGAATCCGAAGATCATCGCCGAAACCGTGGCCGCGCCGCTTGAGGAACAGATCAACGGCGTCGAGAACATGCTGTACATGTCCTCGCAAAACACCTCGGACGGCGCGCTGGCGCTGACCGTCACCTTCAAGATCGGCACCAACGTCGAGCAGGCTGAAACCCAAGTGCAGAACCGCGTTCAACGCGCGCTTCCGCGTCTGCCGGAAGAAGTCCGCCAGATCGGCGTGACGACCGTGAAGTCGTCGCCCAACCTGACCATGGTGGTCCACCTGCAATCGCCGAACGGCCGTTACGACGACCTGTATCTGCGTAACTATGCAGTGTTGAACATCAAGGACCAGCTGGCGCGCTTGCCCGGCATGGGCGAGGTGCAGCTGTTCGGTTCCGGCGACTACGCGATGCGTATCTGGCTGAACCCGCAGAAAGTGGCGCAGCGCGGCCTGACCGCCAGCGATGTCGTCGCCTCGATCCGCGAGCAGAACGTGCAGGTGGCGGCCGGTGTGATCGGCCAGGGCCCGACCAAGGGTGCTGACTTCCAGCTGACCGTCAACACGCAAGGCCGTTTGCAGAGCGAAGAAGAATTCGGCAACATCATCCTGAAGACCAATGCCGACGGCGCGGTAACGCTGCTGAAGGACGTGGCCCGCATGGAAATGGGTTCGAACTCGTACGCGTTGCGCTCCCTGCTGAACAACAATTCGGCGGTGGCGATCCCTATTTTCGAAGCACCTAACGCCAACGCGCTGCAGCTGTCGGCCGACGTGCGCTCGACGATGGCCCGCCTGTCGAAGGATTTCCCGGAAGGCGTCACGTACAGCGTTGTATATGACCCGACCCAATTCGTGCGCGAATCGATCCGCGCCGTGATCCACACCCTGATCGAAGCGATCATTCTGGTGGCACTGGTGGTGATCGTGTTCCTGCAAACCTGGCGCGCATCGGTCATTCCGCTGCTGGCCGTTCCGGTGTCGGTGGTGGGTACCTTCGCCGTCATGCTGGGCTTTGGCTTCTCGATCAACACGCTGTCGCTGTTCGGCCTTGTGCTGGCCATCGGTATCGTGGTCGATGATGCGATCGTGGTGGTGGAAAACGTCGAGCGGAATATCTCCAACGGACTGTCGCCGCATGACGCGACCATCCAGGCGATGAAAGAGGTGAGCGGTCCGATTATCGCTATCGCGCTGGTGCTGTGCGCCGTGTTCGTGCCGATCGCTTTCGTATCGGGTCTGTCCGGACAGTTCTACAAGCAGTTCGCGCTGACCATCGCCATCTCGACCGTGATCTCGGCATTCAGCTCGCTGACCCTGGCTCCGGCCCTGGCCGCCGTGCTGCTGCGTCCACACGATGCACCGAAAGATGCGCTGACCCGCGTGATGGACAAGATCTTCGGCCGCTTCTTCGGCTGGTTCAACCGCTTCTTCAACCGCGCTTCGAAAGGCTATGAAACCGGCGTCACCGGCGTGTTGAAACGCAAAGGCGGTTCGCTGGTGGTGTACGCCATCCTGGCCGTGGCTGCGGGCTTCATGTTCAAGATCGTGCCTCCGGGCTTCGTTCCTGCGCAGGACAAGCAGTACCTGATCGGTTTCGCACAACTGCCGGACGCCGCATCGCTGGACCGTACCGACGCCGTCATCCGCAAGATGTCGGACATCGCCAAGGAAATCCCTGGCGTGGCCGATTCGGTGGCTTTCCCTGGCCTGTCGATCAACGGCTTCACCAATGCGCCTAACGCCGGTATCGTGTTCACTCCACTGAAACCGTTCGAAGAGCGCACCAAGAAGAGCGAATCGGCTGAAGCCATCGCCGCTGAAATCAACAAACGCATGGGCGCCATCGAAGGTGCGTTCGTGATGGTGCTGCCGCCGCCGCCAGTCAATGGCCTGGGCACCACCGGTGGTTTCAAGGTGATGGTCGAAGACCGCGACAACCTGGGTTACGACGCGCTGTACAAGGCTATCCAGGCAGTGCAGATGAAGGCATGGCAGAACCCTAAACTGGCCGGCGTGTTCTCCAGCTACCAGATCAACGTGCCGCAGCTGTTCGCGGACATCGACCGCGCCAAGGCCAAGCAATTGGGCGTGCCGCTGCAAACGATCTACCAGACCTTGCAGATCAATCTGGGCTCGCTGTATGTGAACGACTTCAACCAGTTCGGCCGTACCTACCAGGTGCGCGTCCAGGCTGACCAGCAGTTCCGTTCGCACGCAGAAGACATCGCCCAGCTGAAAGTCCGCAACGACAAGGGCGAGATGATTCCTCTGTCGTCGCTGATGCGCGTGAAAGACAGCTATGGCCCGGATCGCGTACAGCGCTACAACGCCTACGTCGCAGCCGAGATCAATGGCGGCGCCGCTCCTGGCGTGTCGTCGGGTGAAGCGCAGGCTGAAATGACCAAGATCCTCAACGAGGTTCTGCCTAAAGGTATCGGCTACGAATGGACGGAACTGGTGTACCAGGACATCCTGTCCGGTAACACGATGATGTATGTGTTCCCGCTGTGCGTGCTGCTGGTGTTCCTGGTGCTGGCCGCCCAGTACGAAAGCTGGACCCTGCCGCTGGCGGTGATCCTGATCGTGCCGATGTCGATCTTCTGCGCGCTGGTTGGCGTGAAGCTGACCCACGGAGATAACAACGTCTTTACGCAGATTGCCTTGTTCGTGCTGGTTGGCCTGGCGTCGAAGAACGCGATCCTGATCGTGGAGTTTGCACGCGAACTGGAACACCACGGCCGTACCATCGTTGAAGCGGCGCTGGAAGCCTGCCGCCTGCGTCTGCGTCCGATCCTGATGACGTCGATCGCATTCATCATGGGCGTGCTGCCGCTGGTGTTCTCGCACGGTGCGGGTTCGGAAATGCGTCATGCAATGGGTGTGGCGGTGTTTGCCGGCATGCTGGGCGTGACCTTCTTCGGCCTGTTCCTGACGCCGGTGTTCTACGTCCTGCTGCGCAAGCTGGCGGTACGCCTGGAGAAGAAAAAACCTGCCGTGGCTGGCGACGCCGCTGCGGTAAAACTGGAAGGGACTCACTAATATGAACAAGCTGCATATGATCGCTAAAGGTGTGGCGCCTGTATTGGCAGCCTTGCTGATGACCGCATGCGCCGCGCCGGAATTCAAGCAGCCTGCGATGGACGTGCCGGTTGCGTTCAAGGAATCGCAGCTGCCGGCCGCCGTCAAGGTGGCGGCCGACGGCAGCACCTGGAAACAGGCGCAAGCCGCCGAAGCGCAGCCGCGCGGCGAGTGGTGGCTGGCTTTCAACGATACGGCTCTCAATGAGCTGATCGCTGAAGCCACCAAGGCCAACGCCAACCTGGCCGTGGCCGCGGCCCGCGTCAAGCAGGCCCGCGCCATCGCCGGCATCGCCGAGGCGGACCGCATTCCGCAGGTCGGCGTCAACGTTGGCGCGCAGCGGCAGCGCCAGTCCGACGTGGCGCTCGGCCTGCCGGCCGGTACGCCGGTCGCTCCGGGTAATGTGTTTTCCGCCAACCTGACGGCCAGCTACGAGGTCGATCTGTTCGGCCGCGTATCGTCGAACGTCAGCGCCGCCCGCAACGACGCCGCTTCCGTGGAAGCGACCTACCGTTCGGTGCTGCTGTCGGTGCAGGCCGACGTGGCGCAGACTTACTTCCGTCTGCGCGCCACGGACGCCGAACTGGAAACGCTGAACCGCACGGTGCAGACCCGCGAAGAAAACGTCAAGGTCAACCAGCGTCGCTTCGACCTGGGCGACATCGGCGAATTCGACCTGTCGCGTGCCAAGACCGAGCTGGCGACTTCGCGTGCCGAAGCCATCGGCCTGCAACGCCAGCGCGTGACGACCGAGCACGCATTGGCGGTCCTGCTGGGCAAACCGGCGGCCAGCTACACGGCCGGCGCCAGCCCGCTGCTCGACACGTCGCTGCTGCCGGTGATCCCGGCGGGTCTGCCGTCGTCGCTGCTGGAGCGGCGTCCGGACATCGCTGCGGCACAGCGCGCGATGGAGGCGTCCAACGCCCGTATCGGCGTCGCCAAGGCGGCGATGTTCCCGGCGCTGGCCTTGAACGCCAATGCCGGCGGCGCCTCGGGCAATACCGTGGCCGATGTGTTCAAGTGGAGCAGCCGTTCGTGGGTGCTGGGCGCGTTGATGTCGATGCCGTTGATCGATGGTGGCCGCAACAAGGCCAACATCAATCGCAGCGAAGCGGCGCTTGAGGAATCGGTTGGTACGTATCGCCAGAGCGTGCTGGTGGCTTTCGCCGAGGTGGAAGACAACCTGGCGGGCCTGCGCATCCTGGCCGGCCAGACCGCGCAGATCGAAGATGCCGTCGTTTCGGCCCGTCGTTCGGCCGATCTGGCGCAGAAGCTGTACACCGCCGGCCGCTCGAGCTACCTCGATCTGCTGGACGCGCAACGCAATCTGGCGTCGGTGGAGCGTAGTGCGGTGCAGTTGCGCGGCAATCGCGCAGTCACCACCGTGGCGCTGATCCGTGCGCTGGGCGGCGGCTGGGATGGCGCCAACGCACCGCAGAAAGTCGCTCAGCGATAAGCTGGACGGTTAATGCAAAAAAACCCGCCGGCACTGAGCGCGATCTTGAGCGCGTTCAGGCTGGCGGGTTTTTTTATGTGCGGCGGGCTGGGGGCCGCCGCGTACTGCGGAATTACTTGGTGACGACTGGAGCAGGGGTTGCTGCTGCTTCAGCTTTCACGGCCTTGGCGTGTGCCTTGGCTTTGGCTTTGTGAGCCTTGGCGTGGGCATCGGCCTTGTCGGCTTTTTCGTCGGCTTTGGCGACGGCGACATCTTTCTTGGCTTCGGCTTCTACCTTGGCGGTCTTGGCTTCGGCTTTGACTTCCGCCTTGGTTTCTTTGGCGGTGGCTTTAGCGTCGGTCTTGGCTTCTTTGGCTTCGGCCTTGGCGACGGCAGGAGCGGCTGGCGCGGTGGCTGGGGTCTGTGCAAAAGCTGCGGTAGCGAACAGGCCGGCGATCAGGGTAGCGATAAGTTTGTTCATGATGAAATCCTCATTCAGGTTGATTTAGAGCCGGGACAATTCCCGTGTCACTGAGCGAAAAACGCGGCCCGGACCGCTGCCGTTGACGGCCTTTACAATCGCTTACAAGCTCGCCAGATTGCTTACATGTTCGCCAGCGCACGGAACCGGCCGCCGCCCGGGCATACGCTGTCGGCATGGGAGACTCGCTGACAACCTACAAGTCCAAGCGCAACTTCGCGATCACGCCCGAACCGGCCGGTGGAGGCGAGGAGGGCGGGGAGGCGCTGGCCTTCGTCATCCAAAAACACTGGGCGAGCCGCTTGCACTACGATTTCCGCCTGGAGCTCGATGGCGTGATGCTGAGTTGGGCCGTCCCCAAAGGCCCCAGCTACGATACGCACGACAAGCGCATGGCCGTGCATGTGGAAGACCATCCGATTTCCTACAACGACTTCGAAGGCACGATCCCGCCCAAGCAGTACGGCGCGGGCAAGGTGATCATCTGGGACAGGGGCGTGTGGCGGCCGCTCGGCGATCCGCGCAAGGCGCTGGCGGCGGGGAGTTTGAAGTTCGAACTGGCGGGGCACAAGATGCATGGCCGCTGGACCCTGGTGCGCATGAAGGGCAAGGGCGAGAAGCAGGAACCGTGGCTCCTGATCAAGGAGAAGGACGACTACGCCCGTCCCGCCGCTGAATTCAGCGTGGTCGATGAGATGCCCGATTCCGTCAAGGCGCTGCCGCCGCCCGGCGCCGCCGTCACCGCGGCCTTGCCGGAAACGCTGTCGCCGCAGCTGGCGACCCTGGTCGACGCGCCGCCGTCCTCGCCAGAGGACTGGATATTCGAGATCAAATTCGACGGCTATCGCCTGCTGGCGCGCATCGATGGCAAGGATATCCGCCTGATCACTCGCAACGGCAACGACTGGACCCATCGCCTGACCAAGCTGCGCGACGCCCTGGCCAAAATGAAGCTGCCATCCGGCTGGTACGACGGCGAGATCGTGGTGCACGACGACCACGGCCGGCCGGACTTCGGCCTGCTGCAAAACGCCTTCGACGACGACAACCCGGCCGACATCGTCTACTTCCTGTTCGACCTCCCATTCCACGACGGCCGCGATCTGCGCGAGACGCCGCTGGAACAACGCCGCGCCATCCTGCAGGCGCTGCTCGACAAGAAGCCCGCGGATACGGTCCGCTTCAGCGCCGCAATGGACGCGCCGCCCGAGGAGATGATCGCCGCCGCATGCAGCATGGGCCTCGAAGGTATCATCGGCAAGCGCCGCGACGCCCGCTACACAAGCCGCCGCAGCGACAGCTGGATCAAACTCAAATGCGGCCAGCGGCAGGAGTTCGTCATCGGCGGCTACACCGATCCGCAAGGCTCGCGCAGCGGCTTCGGTTCGCTGCTGCTCGGCACTTACGACCAGGACGGCAAGCTCCAATACGCGGGCAACGTCGGCAGCGGCTTCGACGCCGCCACGCTGCGCGACGTGAAATCGAAAATGGACAAGCTGGCCGCTGCGCACAGTCCCTTCGCCCCCAGCCGCGAGATCGACCGCAAGGCCCACTGGCTCAAGCCGCAGCTGGTGGCGGAGGTGAGCTTCGGCGAGTGGACGCGTTCGGGTTCGATCCGCCACGCCGTCTTCAAGGGACTACGCAAGGACAAAAAATCCGGCGCCATCGTGCGTGAGGTACCGGCCCATCTCAAGGAGCACGCAGACATGCAGCCAGCAAGCACGGTGCAGGGCAAGCTGCCCGCCACACTCAAGATCACCAACCCGGACCGCGTGATCGACAAGCAAAGCGGCGCCACCAAGATCGCGCTGGTGCGCTATTACGCGCTGGTCGCGGCGCTGATGCTGCCGCACTTGAAGGGGCGCCCGGTATCGCTGGTGCGCGCGCCGGCGGGCGTCGGTGGCGAATTATTCTTCCAGAAGCACGCCGACACCGGCAAACTGCCCGGCGTCAAACACCTGAACCCCGCGCTCGATCCCGACCATGCACCGATGCTGGAGGTCTCGACCGAACGAGGCTTGCTGTCGGCCGCGCAGTGGAACGTGATCGAGCTGCACACGCAGAACGCCAACGCCGCCAGCTACGAAAAACCCAACCGCTTGGTCTTCGACCTGGACCCGGGCGAGGGCGTCAGCTGGCGGCAGGTGCAGGAAGCGGCGCAGCTGATGCGCGCCTTCCTCGATCATCTGGGGCTGCCGGCCTTCCTGAAAACCAGCGGCGGCAAAGGCCTGCATGTGGTGGTGCCGGTCAAACCGGGCTACGGCTGGGACGAGGTCAAAGCCTTCTCGCAGGCCATCGTTGCGCACATGGCGGAGCATATTCCGGAGCGCTTCGTGCTGAAGAGCGGTCCGCGCAACCGCGTCGGCAAGATTTTCATCGACTATTTGCGCAACGGGCGGGGCGCCACCACCGTGGCGGCGTGGTCGGCCCGCAGCCGGCCCGGCCTCGGCATCTCGGTGCCGCTGGCGTGGGATGAGCTGGAGGGCTTGCATGGCGCCGACCAGTGGACCATCGCCAACGTGCACTCGCGCCTTGATGTGGGCAATGCGCCCTGGGACGATTACGCGAAATCCGCCAAGGGGCTGGCGGCGGCGATGAAGATGATGGGCAAGCAGTGACAAATTCCAATGTGGAAACTATAATTTAATCTTGACAATAATTGTTGTGAATGTTTTAATGACGTCTTGATACCTGTCCAGGAACGCCCCGATGAAAAAGCTGCCCATTTTGTTAGCCGGTCTGACCATGCTCGGCTCTGCCCACGCTACCGTCTATCAATTTGATTTCACAGCCAAAATCCAGGAAATGGTCGAGTTCTCGCCGCTGGCCTTTACCGGCGGCGCGGTCGCGTCCAGCACCCTGTCGGGCAGCCTGGTTTCCGTCGGCGACAACATCACCGGCCATTTCAGCTACGATACCGAGACCGGGTTGTTCAGCAGTGCTGGCGGCAGCGCCATGTATACGGCGCCTACCGCCCAGAACAGCCTGGACGCCAGCATCGGCGGCCACAGCATCGGCCTGAGCGACGCCAGCTACAGCAGCACCAATGTGCAGGTCGCCAATAACGCGGCCATGCTGGGCGGGGCGGATGGTTTCGGCATCGCCAACGTGTCGGCCAACGCGTTTGCGTCGCAGATGATGGCGTTGAGTTTCTTCGACAAGTCCGGCCAGATCTTCAATGCCTCGACCATGCCTGGCGAGCTGGATTTCTCCGGCTTCAACCGGTCGAGTTTCTACTACACGTATTCGTCCACCGCCACCCACGCGATGATGGGGGCGAACGGTTCGCTGACCTCGCTCACCGTCACCGAAGTGCCGGTTCCGGTTCCCGAGCCTGAAGCCTATGCGATGCTGCTGGCCGGCCTGATGGCGCTGGGCTGGAAGGCCCGCCGCCGCTAAGCCTAACCCAGCGCTAAGCCGCTGAAGCGCGCGTACGGGTCGTGGCACCCGTCGCGCGCTTTGTCGTTTTGGCGGCCGGTTTCGCCTTCGATGCGGCGCCGGCTTTCGCCGGGCGCTTGCCCAGGCTGTCCTGCAGCAGCGCCACCAGGTCCACCACGTTCGACGACTTGGCCGCCCTGGCTTCCGGCTCGGCGGCGGTGATGGTCTTGGTCTGGCCGGCTTTGACTTTCTTCTTCACCAGCGCCAGTACGTCGTCCTTGTAGGTGTCGTGGTAGCGCTCCGGTTTCCACTCTTCGCTCATGCCTTCGACCAGCGACAGCGCCATCTTCAGCTCCTTGTCGCTGATGCCGGCCGCCTTCAAGGTGGCGGGCGGCAGCTTCAATTCTTCGGCGCTGCGGATTTCGGCCGCATAGCGCAGTGTGTTCAGCACGATCTTGTCGTCGACGCAGAGCAGGGCGCACAGGTGCTGCTTGGTGCGTATCACCACCGTGGCGATGCCGATCTTGCCGGCCTTGCGCAAGGTCTCGCGCAGCAGCGCATATACCTTGGCGCCGCCGCGCGACGGCGCCAGGTAGTAGGGGTGCTCGTAGTAGGTCAGCGGCACATCGGCCGCGTCGACGAAGGCCTGGATGTCGATAGTCCCCGTGGCTTCCGGATTGGCGCGCTTCAGGTCCTCGTCGGACAGCACCACGTACTCGTCCTCTTCGTATTCGTAGCCTTTGACGATGTCGTCCCAGCTGACTTCCTTGCCGGTCTTCTTGTTGTAGCGCTTGTAGCCGACCGGCGAAAAATCGCGCCGGTCGAGCATCGTCAGGTCCAGCTCGTGCTCCTGCACGGCGGAATACAGTTCGACCGGGATGTGCACCAGCCCGAAGCTGATGGCGCCTTTCCATAACGCGCGCGTCGCCATGGCTTACTCGCCCACGCTGCCGGTGATCGGCAGCACGATCCCGGTGATGTAGCTGGAGCAGCAGGGCGCCGCCAGGAACACATAGGCCGGCGACAGCTCCTGCGGCTGCGCCGGCCGCTGCATGTCGGTGCCGGCGCCGAATTGCGCCACCTTGTCGGCCGGCGCGTCGGCCGGATTGAGCGGCGTCCATACCGGGCCGGGTGCGACGGCGTTGACGCGTATGCCGTGCTCCAGCAGGTTGGACGCCAGCGACATCGTGAACGCATGGATCGCGCCCTTGGTGGTCGCATAGTCCAGCAGATGCCTGGAACCCTTCAGGCCCGTCACCGAGCCGGTGTTGATGATGGCCGCCCCCCTTTTCAGGTACGGCAGCACCGCCTTGGCCATGTGGAAGTAGCCGTAGACATTGGTCTTCATGGTCAGGTCGAAGCGGTCCTCGCTCAGGTCGGTCAGCGTTTCCGCGTGCTCCTGGAAGGCGGCGTTGTTGACCAGGATGTCGAGCCGGCCGAAGCGCTGGTGCACCTGCTCCGCGGCGCCGCGGCAGAACGACGCATCGCGCACGTCGCCCGGCAGCAGCATGCAGCTGCGCCCTTCGGCTTCGATGTAGCGCTTGGTATCGTTGGCGTCTTCCGCTTCCTCGGCCAGGTAGATGATGGCCACGTCCGCGCCTTCGCGCGCATACAGCACCGCCACCGCGCGGCCGATGCCGGAGTCGCCGCCGGTGACGATGGCCACCATGTCGGCCAGCTTGCCGCTGCCGCGATAGTCGGGCGCCAGGAATTCCGGCTTGAGCTGCATGTCCGCCTCCAGCCCCGGCTTTTCCAGGTGCTGCGCCGGCAGCGGCGTGCCGGGGTAGTCGTGTTGCGTGGTCTGCACCGGTCCCTGGCGGCCGCCGATCTGGCTGGCGCGCGGCTCCTGCTTGCTGCGTTCGTCGGCCTGGTCCTGGCGCTGCTGGATCTCGCGTTGCATGCTGCCCGCGTCGCGCTGCGGCGGGCTCTTGATGTCTGTCATGATGATCTCCTCCGAGCAGACAGTATTGGCGGCGCGGCGCGCAAAGACGGTGCGCTCATTCACATATATGCGGCAAAAGTACGACGCAAATAAGTTGCCTGAGGAAATAATCTGATCTTTAGTACAAAAAATATTGCTAATTATGAACTTTATGGCACACTACTGGGGGGATACAATTTTAATATTAAAAGCATGCGTAGGAGCAACATGATGCCGCACCGGACCAATAGCGTAGGCGTGTTTTTTAACGCCAATGGCGAGCGACGCTCGGAGTTTCAATCCTGCTGCGGAGAGATGTTCTCCCAGCTGACGATGACCGAGCATGTCGAGGCGACCGCTGCGGCGCTCGGCAAGCGCCCGGTGGATTTGCTGGTGCTGGACCTGAACGGTTACGAGCAGCTGAGCGAGCTGGCCGGTGTCGGTGCGCTGATCCGCGGCCGCGCCGGTGCGCCGGTGCTGGTGCTGTGCGCCTATGAGCACAGCGCCTGGCTGCCCGAGCTGATGACCTACGGCCAGTTCGACTACCGCATCTGCCCTGTGCTCAACGACGAGCTGCAACAGGCCGTGGAGCAGGCGCTGGCGGTGCCCGCCGATGCCGCCGCCGCGCTGCAGCAGGAGTTGCTGGACAAGGAAAAAGAACTGCGCGACCTGCTGGGCGTGCAGCGCAGCCTGCAGCGCGCGCTGAGCGGTATCGACACCATCGAATCGATGTCGGCCCAGATCTGCCTGGCGCTGTGCAATTTCCCCGGCGTGCGCCATACGGCGGTGCTGCACATGAAGGAGCGGGGCGACCTGCAACTGGTGGCGCAGGAATCGCGCAACCACCTGGACCTGGCGCGCCTGCTGCAGCGGCGCGACCGCCTGCTGCAATCGCCGCTGCGCGACGTGTTCCCGCCGCTGCTGGCGGTGTCGCGCGGCGAGATGGTGCTGCTGGACGCGCCGGAAAAAGCCGGCGATCCCGAACTGGCGATGACGCTGCACGACCGCTGCGTGCGCATGGTGCTGGCGCTGCCGCTGCGCGCCGAGCCGGGCGGCCCGGAACTGGGCGCGATCTGCCTGATGTTCGACCGTCACATCACCTTCTCGCGCGAGCAGTTCGCCTGCTTCAGCAGCCTGGCGCAGTTTGTCAGCTTCGGCCTGGGCATGAGCGAATTGAAGCACCGGAATGAAGAACTGTCCGGCCAGATTTCGCAGATGAGCACCGTCGACAGCGTGACCGGCGCCGCCAACCGCCGCGCCGGCGAGGACATGCTGGACAACGAAATCCGCCGCGCGCGCCGCTACGGCCTGCCGCTGGCGGTGCTGTCGTTCGACGTCGCCAGCTTCCATTCCGTAAACGATTTATACGGTTCGCCGGTCGGCGACCAGACGCTGCGCGTGGTGGCGGACGTGGTCAAGGGCCGGCTGCGCACCTCGGACCTGCTGGCGCGCATGCGTGGCGAAGAGTTCCTGGTGATCGCCACCCACACCACGGCGGCCGACGCCAAACGCCTGGCCGAAAAGCTGCGCGGCGCGCTGGCCGAAGCGGACCTGCCGCGCACCGCCGAGGTGGTCGTCAGCCTGGGCGTGGCCCAGGTGGGCGCGGACGAGGGCAGCGCCACTGTGCTCGACCGGCTCGATGCGTCGCTGCACCGCGCCAAGCGCGCGGGCCGCAACTGCATCGACGTGGCGGAATAAACCTTAGATCTTCTCCAGCACCGTCGCGATCCCCTGGCCGCCGCCGATGCACTGCGCGGCCATCGCGTAGCGGCCGCCGCTGCGCGCCAGCAGCGCCGCCGCCTTGCCGGTGATGCGCGCCCCGGTGGCGCCCAGCGGATGGCCGATGGCCAGGCCGCCGCCGTCGATATTCAACACCTCCGGCCTGATCCCCAGTTCGCGCACGCAGGCCAGCGCCTGCGATGCGAACGCCTCGTTAATCTCCGCCACATCGATATCGCCGGCCTGCAGGCCCGCCAGCCGCAGTGCCTTTTGCGTCGCCGGAATCGGGCCTATGCCCATCAGCGCCGGGTCGCAGCCCACCGCCGCCATCGAGACGATGCGCGCGCTCGGCGCCAGGCCGTGCCTGCGGGCGAAGGCTTCGGTCGTCACCAGCACCGCCGAGGCGCCGTCGGTCAGCGGCGACGAGGTGCCGGCTGTTACCACGCCGTGCTCGGGATCGAACACCGGCTTCAGCGCGGCCAGCGCCTCGACGGTGGTGCCGGGGCGGATGCAGCCGTCTTCGGCGATCACTTCGCCGGTGCCGGTGGCGATGGGCACGATTTCATCCTTCAGCAAACCGGCTGCGCGGGCGCTGGCCGCCTTCTGGTGCGACTGGAAGGCCAGCTTTTCCTGGTCAACGCGCGCCACCTCGTATTTGCGGGCGACGTTTTCCGCCGTATCGCCCATGCTGATGTAGGCGTCGGTCTCGGCCAGCAGCTGCGGGTTGGGGGAGAAGTTAAAGCCGCCTTGCGGCACCATCGTCATCGATTCGATGCCGACGCACAGATAGGCCTCGCCCAGTCCCGCCTCGATCTGCGCGGCGGCGATGTGGATGGCCGACATCGACGAACCGCAGAAGCGGTTGATCGTCATGCCCGGCACCTCGTGCGGAAAGCCCGCCAGCAGCGCGACGATGCGCGCCAGGTTGTTGCCCTGCGAGGATTCCGGGTAGGCGCAGCCGAGGATCACGTCGTCCAGCAGGCGCGGGTCGAGGCCGGTGCGCTGCATCAGGCCCCGCACGACCTGGGCGCCCAGGTCGTCGGGACGGACTTCGGCCAGCTTGCCTTTGCGGGCGAAGTGGAAAGGGGAACGGGCATAGGCACTGATGACAGCTTTCATGGTCCAACTCCTTTTAAATGACGATCATAATGATTGATATATTACGCTCATAATGTATGATGTCAACAGGGTTACTGAAGGAGACAGACATGAAAGTCAGCAGGGAGCAGGTGGCGCTCAACCGCGAGCGCATCGTTGAAACGGCGGCGCGGCTGTTCCGCGAAAAAGGCTACGACGGCATCGGCGTGGCCGATTTGATGAAGAGCGCAGGCCTGACGCACGGCGGCTTCTACGGCCATTTCGCCTCCAAGGAGGACTTGCTGGCCGAGGCCACGTCGCACGCGCTCAAGCGCTCGGTCGAGCGCTGGCAGGGCTACGTGCGGCAGGGCGCGGACACCGCGTTGGACAAGATCGGCGCCGGCTACCTGTCGGTTGCGCATCGCGACGGTCGCGCGAAGGGCTGTTCCGTGACCTCGCTGGGGGCGGATATTTCACGCCTCGGCCCCAAGGCGCGGCATGCGCTGACCGAAGGCGTCAGCGCCCAGCTGGCCGTGCTCGAACCGCTGATGCCCGGCGCCGGCGACGCCGACCGGCGGCGCCAGGCCGTGGCGACCTACGCCGCGCTGGTCGGCGCCATCGTGCTGTCGCGGGCGGTGGACGACGAGGCGCTGTCGCTGGAAATCCTGCAGGCGGTGCAGGCGTCGCTGCCCCAGCCCGCGTGACGCTTATGCGTTTTTCATATTACGTTATGTAAAAACGCGCTAAGGATCTGGGCCGCTCGTGCCTGATCGCGTAGACTGGCGGTTTTCAAGCACCACGGACTGACAATGCTGCATTGGTTGAAGCACTACCGGCGCGAACTGCTGGCCGGCGACATCTCCGCCGGGCTGGTGGTGGCGATGATGATGATCCCGCAAGGCACCGCCTACGCGCTAGTGGCCGGCCTGCCGCCGGTGGTGGGCATCTACGCCAGCATCCTGCCGCCCATCGTCTACGCGCTGTTCGGCAGCAGCATGACGCAGTCGGTGGGGCCGATGGCCATCATCTCGCTGATGACGGCCACCGTCATCGGCCCGCTGGCGCCGGCCGGCTCCTCCCTGGCCGCCGTGCTGGCGGCGCAGCTGGCGCTGATCTCCGGCATTGTGCTGCTGCTGTGCGGCGTGCTGCGCATGGGCTTCCTGGCCAACTTCTTTTCCCGTCCCGTGATGAGCGGCTTCACCGTCGGCTCGGCATTGGTGATCGCCTACGACCAGTTGCATACGCTGCTGGGCGCGGAGCTGCCGCACCTGCACACGCCAAGCGCCGTGATGGGCGTTACCGCGCTGGTGCTGCTGGTGCTGTCCAAACAATACCTCGCGGGCCTGCTGAAACGCTGCGGCATGCCGGCCGGCCCGGCGGACATCGCCGCCAAGCTGGCGCCGATGGTGGTGGTCCTGGGCGGCATCGTGCTGATGGCCACCACCGACCTGGCGGCCATGGGCGTGCGCACCACCGGCACCATCCCCGGCGGCCTGCCGCACCTCAACCTCGCCAGCTCCAGCGCGCACTGGAAGCCCTTGCTGCAACCGGGGCTGCTGATCGGCTTCATCATCTTCCTGATGTCGATGTCGGCCGCGCAGTCGCTGGCGCTCAAGCGCAACGAGAAGCTGGTCAGCAACCATGAGCTGATCGGCCTGGGCGCGGCCAACGTCGCCAGCGCGCTGACCGGCGGCTTCCCCGTCACCGGCAGCCTGTCGCGCTCCGCCGTCAACTTCGCGGCCGGCGCCAACACGCCGCTGGCCAGCCTGATCACCGCCGCGCTGCTGGCCTGCGCGCTGATGGCGCCCACCGGCTGGCTGGCGCTGCTGCCGCTGCCGGTGCTGGCCGCCACCATCATCGTCGCCGTGCTCGGCCTGCTGGAACTGGGCATCCTGCGCACCGCCTGGCAGTACGACCGCGGCGACGTGCTGGCCTGGGGCGCGACCTGCCTGGGCGTGCTGGTGCTGGGCGTGGAGGCGGGCGTGGTGGTCGGCGTGGCGCTGTCGATGGGCACCCTGATCTGGCGCGCCAGCCGGCCGCATATCGCGGTGCTGGGCCGCATCGCCGGCACCGAGCATTTCCGCAATGTCGAACGCTATCCGGCCGAAACCCGGCCGGAACTGCTGGTGCTGCGCATCGACGCCAATCTGTTCTTCGGTAATATGGAGGCGGTGGCCGAGCGCATCGAATGCGAGCTGGCCACCCACGCCAGCGCGCGCCACCTGGTGCTGGTGATGACGGCGGTCAGTTCGATCGACACGTCGGCGCTGTACGCGATGTCGGAGCTGAACCTGAGCCTGAAGCGGCGCGGCATCGGCCTGCACCTGGCCGAAGTGAAGGGGCCGGTGCTGGACCGCCTGCGCAACAGCGAACTGCTGCGCGAGCTGAACGGCCAGCTGTTCCTGAGCACCGCCATCGCCTGCGACCATTTGCAAACTGCCAAGGATGTTGCTTGATTTTGCAAAATCTTGCTGTTCCTGTAATTTAATCCTTTTGGGCAATAAAATGCATGGACTTCGGGTCGGTTTGAACCTATGATTTAAGTCGAAGGTATCCCGGACTAACCCTAAAGAATGGTTTTCAGATGTTGGAGCGCTTCGCCCGTCGTGCAGGAAGAGTATCGATAGCCGTGTTCGTCAGCGTGACGCTGACCGCGGTGGTGACGCTGGTATTGACTACTTTCGCCCTGTACTTCTACCAGGTCGAGCGCGCCCAGCGCTGGGAACAGCTGCACAAGACGCTGGCCAACAGCGCCGATGAGCTGGCCGCCGCGGTCGCGCTGCCGGCCTGGAACTTCGACGAAACCCAGATCGTCACCATCATGAAGAGCGGCTTGAGCAACCGCGACCTGTACGCCAGCGCCGTGGCGCCGGTGGCCAGCAACCATCCCTTCATCCTGACCCGCAACGACCAGGCGCAACTGGTCGCCACCACCCGCATGCCGGACGATCCCGAGCTGCTGTCGGTGCAGCGCGCCATCGTCGCCGGCGGCCAGAACATCGGCACCATCACCGTGTACGCCTCGCCGGCCGGCCTGATCGAGCAGCTGCGCCAGCGCCTGTACACCATCGCCGGCATGATCTTCGTGCTGGTGGTGACGCTGGTGGCCAGCTTGTACCTGCTGCTGTGGCAACTGATCCTCAAGCCGCTGACCACCATCGAACGCTACGCCGCCAACGTCAAGGCGGGCCAGAATCCGGGCGCCTTGCCGCCGCGCGACTGGTTCTTCGGCGAGCTGAAAACCCTGAACGCCTCGATCCGCGAGATGGTGCGCCTGATGGACAGCCGCTACGTCGCCATGCACGCCAGCGAGGAACGGCTGCAGATCGCGTCGAGCGCGGCGGCGATCGGCATCTGGGACTGGAACATCCCCAGCGACGAAGTGGTGTGGGACGAGCAGATGTACCGCCTGCACGGCATCGAGGGCCAGAAGGTGGAGCGGCCGTTCGAGCTGTGGCGCAGCATGATGCACCCGGACGACGCCATCCCCACCGAGGCGCTGCTGCGCCAGGCGCTCAACGGCCAGGCCGAATTCGACGTCGAGTTCCGCGTGGTGTGGGCCGACGGCTCGGTGCACTATATCAAGGGCGACGCCATGATCTTCCGCGACGCCGACGGCCATCCGGCGCGCATGGTCGGCGTCAACTACGACGTCACCGCCAGCCGCGTGGCCGAGCAGGAGCTGCGCCGCCACCGCATCCACCTGGAAGACCTGGTGGCCGAGCGCACCAATGCGCTGTCGGTCGCGGTGCTGCAGGCGCAGGCCGCCAACCAGGCCAAGAGCATCTTCCTGGCCAATATGAGCCACGAGCTGCGCACGCCGCTCAACTCCGTGATCGGCTTCTCGCGCCTGATGGCGGATTCCAAGAACATGCTGCCGGAAGAGAAGCGCAACCTGGCCATCATCCACCGCTCCGGCCAGCACCTGCTCACGCTGATCAACGACATCCTGGAACTGTCCAAGATCGAGGCCGGCCGCGCCGTGCTGCAAACCGAAGTGGTGGGCCTGGAGGACATGCTGCAGGAAGTGATGGATATGGTCAGCATGCGCGCCGGCCAGACCGGCGTGGAGCTGGAGTTGGACGCCGCCGGCCTGCCGCCCGGCGCCCGCGTGGACGGCACCAAGCTGCGCCAGGTGCTGCTCAACCTGATGTCGAACGCGGTCAAGTTCACGGTGCAGGGCAAGGTCACGCTGCGGGTGCGCGGCGCCATGCGCAATGCGCAGAACGGCGGCCGCTGCGAGCTGGAATTCGAAGTCATCGACAACGGCCCCGGCATCTCGCCGGCCGACCAGGCGCGTATTTTCGAGCCCTTCATCCAGGCCGAGGGACCGGGCGCGCATGAAGGCACGGGCCTGGGCCTGACCATCTCGCGCGAGTTCGTGCAGCTGATGGGCGGCGAGCTGACGGTGGAATCGGCGCCCGGCGCCGGCGCCACCTTCCGTTTCGCGATCTCGGTGCAGGTGGCCGACGGTGCGCCGGAAAACGGCGACGACGAAGTGGCCGCACTGGCCCCGCCGCAGCGCGGCCGCCGCATCCTGGTGGCCGACGACAACGCCGACGGCTGCGCGCTGCTGGAAAACCTGCTGCAGCCGCTGGGCTTCGAGGTGGCGGTGGTGGGCGACGGCGCCCAGGCGCTGGCGATGGTCGACGTCTGGCATCCCGACCTGGTGTTCATGGACTGGCGCATGCCGACGCTCGATGGCTTGAGCGCCACGCGCCAGATCCGCGCCAACGCCGCCGGCCCGCAGCCCAAGGTGGTGGTGCTGACGGCGTCCGCCTTCGCCGAGGAGCGGGAGGAGGCGCTGGGCGCGGGTGCCGATGAATTCATGCGCAAGCCGGTCGAACAGGACCAGTTGTACGCGGTGCTGGAGCAGCAGCTGGGCTTGCAGTTCCTGCGCCGCCATCACAGCCCCCGCCAGGCCTTGCCGTCTCCGCTCTCGCGCGATGACCTGGGCCTGCTGGAGCCGGCCCTGCGCCTGCAATTGAAGACCGCTTTGCAGGAACTGAACCTGGCGCGCGTGGCGCTGCTGCTGGCGCCATTGCCGCAGGAACTGGGGGAAGTGGTGGAGCGCATCGAGCACATGATACGGCTGCACCAGTACCCGCAGCTGTGCGCATTGCTGGACGAGGCGGGTAACGAACTGGAGGCGCAAGCCTGACGGGTATATCATAGTGGCAGTCAATGTGGCAGCAAACCAGGCGAGAGAGTTTTACATGCATCGGGATTTGTCGGAACAACACACCAAGGGCGAAGTGCTGATCGTGGAGGACACGCCGGCCTCGCTCAAACTGCTGAGCGACCTGCTGACCGAAGCGGGCTACTACGTGCGTCAGGCGCCGAACGGCGAACTGGCGCTGTGGACCGCGCAGTCACGCCCGCCGGAGCTGATCCTGCTCGACGTCCGCATGCCCGGCATCGACGGTTTCGAGGTGTGCCGCCGTCTGAAGGCTTCGCCGGAACTGAACCAGGTGCCGGTGATCTTCCTGTCGGCCCAGCATGACACCGACGACAAGGTGCGCGGCTTCGCGCTGGGCGCCGTCGACTTCATCGCCAAGCCTTTCCAGGCCGAGGAAATCCTGGCCCGCACCGACGCCCATGTGCGCCTGGGCCGCGCCCAGCAGGCGCTGGCCGCCGAGCGCGCGCTGCTGGAAGAGCGCGTGGTCGAGCGCACGACCGAACTGGCCGCGCTGGCCGCCTCGCTGGAAAAGGAGGTCGAGCAGCGCCGCGCCAACGAGGAATTCATGCGGCTCTCCAGCCAGGTGTTCGAAGCCACGCAGGACGCCATCGTCGTCACCGACCGCGATGCGCGCATCGTCGCCACCAATCCCGCCTTCACGCAGATCTCCGGCTACAGCGCGGAAGAAGTGGTGGGGCAGAGCGTGGCGCTGCTGCACGCCGGCGAACCGGACGCCAAATCCTTCGAATCGATGGCGCAGTCCATCGCCAAGACCGGCCACTGGTCGGGCGAGATACTCGCGCGCCGCAAGAACGGCGACACCTATCCGGGCCTGCTGAGCGCCTCGGTGGTGCGGGACGAGCAGGGCCACGTGATCAACCACGTGGCGGTGTTCATGGACCTCACCGAGCGCAAGGCCGAGCAGCACCTGATCGATTTCCTGTCCAACCACGATGCGCTGACCGGCCTGCCGAACCGCCTGCTGGCGCGCCAGCGCTTCGAACAGACGCTGGCCACGGCCAAGCGCGAGCACCGCTGCGTGGCCGTCATGTGCCTGGACCTGGACCGCTTCAAGAGCATCAACGACTCCTATGGCCACGACGTCGGCGACAAGGCCTTGCAGGTGGTGTCCAAGTTCCTCAACGAGACGGTGCGCGAAGGCGACACCGTGACCCGCCAGGGCGGCGACGAATTCCAGATCATCGTGTCGGACGACGCCCAGCTGGGCGCGACGATGGCGCTGGCGCAGAAGATCCTGGCCGGCCTGCGCAAGGAGCTGGTGATCGACGGCCAGCAGATCACCGTCACCTCCAGCATCGGCATCGCCGTCAGCCTGACCGACGGCGACAGCTTCGATGAGCTGGTGCGCAACGGCGACACGGCGCTGTTCCGCGCCAAGGAGATCGGCCGCGACAACTACGCCTTCTTCACCGAACGCATGGACGCGGAGATCCGCGACAAGCTGGCGATCCAGGGCCAGCTGCGCGGCGCCATCGCGCGCGACGAATTCGAAGTGCACTACCAGCCGCAGATGTGCCTGAAGACCGGCGCCATGGTGGGCGCGGAAGCGCTGCTGCGCTGGGATAACGCGGTGCTGGGCAAGGTGCCGCCCAACCGCTTCATCCCGCTGGCCGAGGAGTACGGGCTGGTGAACTCGATCGGCGAATGGGTGCTGGAGAGCGTGTGCGCGCAGATCAAGGTGTGGCACGACCAGGGCCTGGGCGACATCAAGGTGGCGGTCAATCTGGCCGCCGGCCAGTTCGCCAACGACGCCACGGTGCCGTATGTGGAAAGCACGCTGCGCAAGTTCGGCGTCGCGCCCGAGTACCTGGGCCTGGAGATCACCGAAGGCACGGTGATGGGCGATCCGAACAAGGCGGTGGCGGCGCTGCGCCGGCTGAAGGACATCGGCGTCAGCATCTCGCTGGATGACTTCGGCACCGGCTATTCCAGCCTCAGTTACCTGAAGCGCTTCCCGATCGACGTGCTGAAGATCGACAAGTCCTTCGTCGACGACGTCACCACCAGCGCCAACGACGCCGCCATCGCGCTGTCGGTGATCTCGCTGGCGCACAACCTGAATATGCGCGTGATCGCGGAGGGCGTCGAAACGCGCGAGCAGGTGCAGTTCCTGACCGAACGCGGTTGCGACGAGATGCAGGGCTACTTCTTCAGCCGTCCCGTCAACGCCGACGCCTTTACCGCGCTGCTGCGCGAACGCCGTAATCTGCTGGACATGTGATCAACCCTTCCCACTGGAGTGTTATGGAAAAGAAGTTCAGCGCCGCTATCGCCGGCGCATGGATGTTGTTAGCCGTCGCCACCGTGAATGCACAAGCCGCCGCGCCGGCCGTCAAGCCCGGTCCCGCCGACGCGCAGTTCAAAGCCATCTACACCCAGGAGTGGAAGTGGCGCATCAGCCAGAAACAGGAAGAAGAGGAAGATGACGACAACGGCGTCTCTTCGTCGCTGCCGCGCATCGACGCCGCCACCCAGAAGAGCCGCCTGGCGTACTGGCAGGGCGTGATGAAAAAGTTGAATGGCATTTCGCAGGACAAGCTGTCGGCGCCGGAGCGCATCAACTACCAGGTCTACAAGGCGCAGATCGCCGCGCTGATCGCCGGCCAGGTGTTCCGCGAGTATGAAAAGCCGCTGAACGCCGATTCGGCCTTCTGGTCCAACATGGCGTCGGGCGCGCGCAAGCCGCTGACCAACGAGAAGCAGTACCGCGACTACCTCAAGCAGCTGGCCGACACGCCGCGCTACTTCAACGAAGAGATGGACAATATGCGCGCCGGCGCGGCGCGCGGCTTCACGCCGCCGAAAGTCACGCTGATCGGCCGCGACGCTTCGATCACCTCCGTCACCGACGCCAAGACGCCGCAGGACACGGTGTTCTACCTGCCGTTCAAGGCCATGCCGGCGACGATGCCGGCGGCGCAGCAGGAAGCGCTGCGCGCCGAAGGCGTGAAGGCGATCCAGGCTTACATACTGCCGTCGTACCAGAAGCTGCTCAAGTTCATGCGCGAAGAGTATGTGCCGAAGGCCCGCGAGGAGCTGGCGGCCGAGAGCCTGCCGGACGGTAAAGCCTACTACCAGTCGAAGATCGTCGAGTTCACCACGACGGCGATGAGCGCGGACCAGATCCACAAGATCGGCCTGAGCGAAATGGCCAAGATCCGCGCCGAGATGCATGACGTGATCAAGCAGACCGGCTTCGAAGGCGACCTGCCGGCTTTCCTGCAGTTCCTGCGCACCGATTCGCGCTTCTACGCCAAGACGCCGGAAGAGCTGCTGATGCGCTCCGCCTGGGTGGCCAAGAAGTTCGACGCCAAGGTCGGCCAGTACTTCGGCTACCTGCCGCGCCGCCGCTTTGCCGTGATCCCGGTGCCGGACGACCAGGCGCCGTTCTACACTTCCGGCCGTGGCGGTCCCGGCGTCTACCTGGTCAACACCTACAACCTGCCGGCGCGCGCGTTGTACTCGATGCCGGCGCTGACGCTGCACGAATCGGCGCCGGGCCACGCCTTCCAGATGCCGGTGGCGATGGAGCAGAAGGGCCGTCCGCCTTTCCGCAACGCCTATATCTCGGCCTACGGCGAGGGCTGGGCGCTGTACTCGGAGCGCCTGGGCGTGGAGATGGGCATGTATGAAACGCCGTACGAGGTGTTCGGCATGTTGAGCTACCAGGCCTGGCGCGCGTCGCGCCTGGTGGTCGACACGGGCATCCACAGCAAGGGCTGGACCCGCAAGCAGGCGCAGGACTACCTGCACGACAACACCGCGCTGTCGGATCATGAGATCGAGACGGAGGTGGACCGCTACATCTCCTGGCCGGGGCAGGCGCTGTCCTACTACCTGGGTGAGATGAGCATCATCAACGCGCGCAAGAAGGCCGAGGCGGCGCTGGGCGCCAAGTTCGACATCCGCGCCTTCCACGACACCGTGCTGCAACTGGGCTCCGTGCCGCTGCCGGTGCTGGAGGCGCGCATCGACCTGTTCATCGCCGAAGGCGGCAAGAGCCCGTATCCTAACCTGGACTAGTTTTACAATTCAAAACGGCAGGGTGGGGCGGTATGCGCCTCAGCGCGCGGGTGTGACTTCCCACTTCTGCTGTTTTGAATTATTGCAGCTCCAGACCTGGACCTTTGCCCCGTTGTTGAAACGGTCTGGTGCATGAACATCGAGGCACTTCCCTCCATCGTTCCGTAGCGCCACCGGCTTGTCCAGCCTATCATCCGGCAATTTCTCCATATGCTGCTGGTGCCACCGCTGTTGCACCAGCTGGTTGCAATCCCACACCTGGATGGGCGTCCCGTCGTCTCCTGTCCTTGCCGCTTGCACATCGAGGCACTTGCCCGCGAGACTGATTATCGCGCCCACTTCTTTATCAAGCACCCATGTTTGCTGGGGAGAGCCGTTGCAGGTCCAGACCTGTACTCTTCCGCCATTCTTTGCCTGGTCCGGGGCATGGACGTCCAGGCACAGCTCGCTTTCCGCGCGAATATTCATCGGCTCAGGAGCATCGAGGCGAGGATGCCCGCAAGGCACGCCTCTCGTCCCGCAGGAAACGAACTTCTTCGAAATCCAAGGGCCGCATCTGGATGATGCCGCTGTTCGCTTTGTGCACGCCTGCATCGAGACTGTGTAAACGGCCCCCTTGACTCTGCCCCCTTTCCAGGTGTCGCTGCTTCTCGCAATCGACGCTTCGCGCTGAATGCTCCCACCGCCTCCTGCCCAGGCGATGTTGTAGTGAGTACGGTGGCAAGCCGGATCGCTCCCCGCCCACGTGACCGTGGCGCTGGTGCTGTCGGCCGAAACTCCCAGAATGCCGATCTCGTCAGGCACTTCGCAAATCGTGGCCTTAGCCGGATTTGCCGGCAGCAAGTTCGCAAGGAGGAGGAGGAGATGGAACCGTATTTTCGTTGGTGTCGAATTCGAGGTCATGGCAGTTCCTTTCGCAAGCCAGGGATAGATCAGGGGGCACGATGCCGCCCTAAACTATGGCACTGACCATCCTCGCTTTGCTTGTCTTTAGTCAGGCCATGCTACTGCCGCCAGCAGCCGTTGCAACTTGATGGCCCGGCTTGCGTTGACCATTTTCACATACGAAATCCTGCCCGCCAGGTAGGCGCGGAAGTCGGGATGGGCGTCGCGGTTCTGCGAAGCCGGCCCGTGCCGCACGCAGTTCGTCAGCGTGGCCTTGAGCCTGTCGTATTCATCGCGCGCGATGTTGGGATGCGCGTTGACGACAACGCCCGTCACCTGCTGGCGCGTCCCTTCGCGCATCAGCCGCGTCTTGCGGGTGTTGATGCGGAATCCTTCTTCAAGCGCAATCGCGGCGACCTGGATATGAAAGCGTTCGGCGGCGCGCGCAAAATCGCGGTCGCCGGAAAACGCCAGGTCGTCGGCATAGCGGCTGTACGACGCGCCCATCGCCAGCGCCAGCGCTTCGAGGCGCACGTCGAGGCGGTATGCGCATAGATTGGCCAGCGCCGGGGAACAGGGGGAGCCTTGCGGCAGGTGAGGGGACTTCAAGGCCTGGCGCTCCGCCCACGGGACCGAAGCGCCATCGCGGGTATCGCGAAAGACGCCATGCGGTGCGCGGTTGACGCACACGCGCGCCAGCGCTCCGGCGACCTTGTCCGGGTAGCCCAGCTTTTCGAACACCGCATGGATGCGCGACAGTGGAACGCTCGGGAAAAAATCCTTCAAATCCATGCGGATGACGACGCGCTGGCCTGCGTGCAGCGCAGCGTGCGTCAGGCAGGAATGGCCGCGCCTGAAACCGTGCGCGGCCGGATGCGGCGGCAGCAGATCCAGGATCTGGCGCAGTATCTTTTGCTGGATGCGGCGCAGCCGTTCTTTGGGAATCTCGATCAGGCGCAGGCCGCCGCTGCGCTTGGGCACCCAGCGATAGTGATAGTGCTGCAGGCGCGATTCCTTGTCCCCGGCAAGGCGCCATTGGTCGGCGAACCAGTCGAGCGCGCCGATAGGCTCATCCAGCCAGGCTGCAAGGTCGCCGACGGTGGGCAGCTCCGGCAGCGCGAGCGCGGCGAGCCAGGCATCCTTGGGCGGGCGGATAGGCGGATCGATGCAGTAGCGGCGTATTGGCGGCAGTTCCATCGGCTCCGGCGCTTCCTCGTCGCCATCGTCGACATCGTCGTTATCCTCGTTATCGTCGCCACCGTTGCTAAGCAGTTGCAGCAGGATGCCGGCGATCTCGTGCCGGCTGAAGTAGTAGAAGTTCTCGCCCGTCCGTTCAATGAGCGCTGCGCAGACCTCGGACGCCCATGGCGGCGGCGCACCGAAAACACGGCCGCATGCCGCGATCAGGCTGTCCAGGTTGCGCTCGGAAGCGAGCATCGTATCGGCCAGCGCCAACACGGTAAGTTTTTTGATGGTCATTCGTAGTGAAAAGGAGCGGAGAGCCTTCAACGAGTCTCGTGATGCGTGAGCAGTCTTGCGTGGAAACGCAACGCGGCTCATGCGGCGAAGTGCTGAACATTAAACATCCCACGGGGTAGCCCCGTAGAGGCTGTCCCTGCACGAGGCAAAGACAGGCCGGCTTGAAGGTTCCGCCCCGCCGACACGGTAGCGGAGTTTTAATTAAAAATCAACGGTGAACGCAAGCTAACCGATATGTCATTCTAAAGTGACAAAGCGCGTATATTTGGGCGAAACCCGGTGTGTACAATCGCGGCCCCACAATAACAACTTCCTCCGGGCAACACGTTGAAAATATCGATCACCGCAGCAACCATCGCCGGCGCCTTGCTGGTGCCTGCTTCCGTTTATGCCTCCGATCCTGTGTCGCTGGTCGCCAAATCCTCCCTCATGGAGACCGGCACTGCCGCCGCCGATGAAATGAACCGGGCGATGGGCGGCCAACGCGACGCCGTGAAGCGTATGGAGATCTACGCGAAGCACGAGTTCTCGCCGGCGCTGCGGCCCAAGCTGAAAGCGGTCTTCGGCAACGAGCGCCCGTTCCCGGTGGTGCGCAGCGCAGGTCCGAAGGGGCAGGTGATCTACACCTCGAAGCTGATGCCGCATGCATATCTCGACGAGAACGGCACGGCGTTCTCATGGTCCGAGCTCAATAGCCGATCCGTCGCCAACAAGGCTGGAACGACGCTCGATACGAAGATGTCCATGCCCTCGCTGTCCGTCGTCGGCACGGCCACCGCCGCCATGCTGGAAAACCTGAGCGGCGACTTCAAAGAGATGCGCGGCCCGGGCGGCATATGGTACGGCGACTTCAAAGCCAAACTCGGCTCGCTGGTGATACGCGAGGCGGACGCCGGCGGCGTGGATCTCAAGGAGAGGGTGCGGTTTGAAGATCTCGCGTGCTACACCGGCATCAACCGTCGCGGCAAGAAGGTCGATGTAGTGTACGCCTCCTCGATTCAATCCATCCGTTTCGGCGGCGAGCGTGTCGATCGCGCCAATCTGGCCATCCGCGTCGTCAACCTGCCGGCGCAGGCGATGGCGGACGTGGAGAAGGAGCTGGACAAAGTACAGCACAGTGGCCTGCCGGACGACGCGCAGTTGCTGGTGATGACGAAGTCGATGCTGGGCTTTGCCAAAAGCCTGCTGATAAAAGGCGTCAGCATCATGGTCGACGACATCAGCGCAAGCTATCGCGGCAATACGGCGTCGATCAAGGGGCGCATCGATTTCGACAAGCTGGTGCAGGCCGACCTGACGTCGCCGACGGAGTTTGCCAACAAGATTATCGCGCGCCTCGACGTGCGCGTACCGGTGGCGATGGTGAACGATGTATCGCGCGCGGTGGCGATCAGGCAGGTGGATGCGTCGGCGCCCAATGCGGCCGAGCAGGTCGAAACGGCGGCTAAAAATATGGCCGCCGTGGTGCTCGGCAAGCTGGTCAACGAGGGCTTTGTTCTGGTCGACAAAGGCGAACTTCGTTCGACGTTCGAACTCAAAAACGGCAAAGTCACCTTTAACGGCAAGAGCGCCGCCGTTCCCGGCGTGCCGGCGCCAGCCGCAGCGCCGGCCCCGTAGCAAGCCTCAGGCGCGCAGCATGTCGCCCGCGATCCAGTCCAGCACTGGCGGGCGATGCGGCGCCCAGCCCAGCTGCTGGCGTGCGCGCTCACCGCGCACGCGGCTGTTGGAGCCCAGTCCGTACGAGGCCATTTCATGGCCCCATTCTTCCCTGGCCTGCTCCAGCGGCCAGTCCTGCGGCTCGCCCAGTTTCAGCGCGTGGGCGATGGCCGCGCTCATGTCGCGGAACGAGGCCTCGCCGCTTTCGACGAAGTAGAACGCTCCCGCTTCGGTTTTTTCCAACGCCAGCAGGTACAGGTCGACCACGTCGTCGATGTGGACGTTGGACCAGATGTTCAAGCCGCGCCCCACATGGCGCACGATGCCGCTCTTGCGCGCCTGCTTGAGCAGGCGTGGCAGCTGCACGCTGTCGCGCGGCAGCGCGCCGTGGCCGTAGATCAGCGTATTGCACAGTACCGCCGAGCGCACGCCACGGCCGGCGGCGGCCAGCACCAGGTCGTCGATGGCGACGCGCGCGGCCTTGTCGGCGGTGGGGGCGGGGAGTTGGTCTTCGAGGTAGATGCGGTCGGTGCCTTCGCCGCCGGAGGCGTCGCCGACGATGCTGGAACCGCTGGTGTGCAGGAATACCTTGCCGGAGCCGGCCAGGGCGTCGATGAAGGCTTCGACGGCTGCGCGGTTGTCGCTGCTGGCGGCGTTGATGACGGCGTCGGCCGCCTGCGCTTGGGCGATCAGCAGGTCGCGATCGTTCAAGGTGCCGACCACGCCGGCCACGCCGATGCTGGCCAGCTCTGCCAGCTGTTCCGGCTTGCGCACCAGGCCCGTGACCTGATGGCCTGCGCGCACCAGTCCCGCTGCGATGGAACCGCCGATGAAGCCTGCTGCGCCGGTGACGAATATTTTCATACTGTTCTCACTTAATCAAATCGATAAGCAAACAGTATGGGGATGAACGCCGCGCGCAAAAAGGCCGCGCGGCGCAAAGTACTATTGATTACGGCGCAAGGATCAAGCTGAAGTCTTAGGCTTGGGCTTCGCGCTGCTTGCGCTTGGCGACCACGCCCAGCAGGGCCAGGCCGCCCAGCAGCATGGCGTAGGCATCGGCTTCCGGCACCGGTGCGGCGGCCACGGCGAAGGACAGGTTGTCCGCATAGCCGTCGTTGTAGGATCCGGCGTTGCGGGTCAGGTCCAGCGTGATGCCGACGTTGAGCGTGCCGACCGGGATATAGCCCTGGGCGTCGCGCAGCAGCAGGCCGGTGTGGTTGCCGCGGTCCGAGTTGGAGACCGGGCCCACGCTGGCGCTGGACAGCGCTACGCCGCCGGCGCCGTAGAAGGTCGCGGTCAGCTTGGCGTTGTCGTTCTGCGACTCGTAGCCGCCCAGCCAGGCCGACAGGTCGTAGCGCGAGGCGCCGGTGTTGATCGCCGCCGCCAGCGACGACAGGTCGATGGTCTGGCTGGCGGTCGACAGCGCCGCGTAGCCGCCGCCGAAGAAATAGGTGCCACGGTCGGCCGGGCCTGGATCGGCCGGGAAGGGGAAGCCGCCGGCGGCGCCGTACTGGACGACTTCGAACTGCGGCGTGGCGTTCCAGCCGGCGACGCCGTTTTCGGCATTGCCGTTAGCGATCAGATTGGAGCCGAAGGTGCCGGCCTGTGCGGCCGGAGCCAGTGCCAGGGCAACCGTCACGGCGGCTGCAAAAGAGGTGAATCGCATGGTGGTCCTTAAACGGGGATAAAAAGCGGTGCTTATTTTACAATCAAAATAGACAAAAGTAAAACCCGGCCGCAGGCCTGGCTGCACCGCCGTGGTGCGAAACGCTCGCTTTGGTGCGAAAAATGTCCTTACGCCGTCTGTAGTCCATGATTCCGCTGGCACGACGATTGCATTACGTTCGTCATGCCCGATACCACCGCATCCAGAGAACTCGCCGCCGGCCACAGCGCCTGGCAGGCCAGCCTCACCCTGGGCTTTGCCGACGACGCCGGCACCACGCGGCTGTTCGACAATCGCCACTACGGCCCGCTGCGCGTGCAGAAGGCGCTGTATCCCGAAGACCCCAAGGTGTGTCACGCCATCGTCGTCCATCCGCCCGGCGGCGTGGTCGGCGGCGACCAGCTGTCGATAGCGGTCGGCGTCGGCCCGCGCGCGCACGCTTTCATCGCCACGCCCGGCGCGGCCAAGTGGTACAAGGCCAATGGCAAGGTATCGCGCCAGTGCGTGCGCCTGAACGTGGGCGCGGACGCCGCACTCGAATGGCTGCCGCAGGAAACGATCTTTTTTGATACCGCTAACGTGGTGCTGGAGCAGCACGTCGAACTGGCCGCCGGCGCCACTTATCTGGGCTGCGAAATTCTCTGCATGGGCCGGCGCGGTTCCGGCGAAAGCTTCAACACCGGCACCGTGACCCAGCGCAGCAGCATCCGCCGCGACGGCAAGTTGATCTGGTGGGAGCAGGGCGCGATGCTGGGCGGACGGCTGGACAGCCCGCTGGCGCTGGACGGCAAGAGCGTCTGCGCCACGCTGGTCGCCGCCGGCAAGCCGCCGGCGGCCGCCGTGCTGGCCGCGCTGCTGGCCGACATCCGCGCCGATATTGCCGCCGACGGCGACCACCTGTTCGGCATCACCCACACCAAGGGCGTGCTGGTCGCACGCCACCTGGGCGACGACAGCGAAACCGCGCGCCGCCTGATGCTGATTGTATGGCGCCGTTTGCGCCCGCACCTGCTGGGCCGCGCGGCCGTCACGCCGCGCATCTGGCAAACCTGAGAACCACCATGGACCTGACACCAAGAGAAAAAGACAAGCTGCTGATCTTCACCGCCGGCATCGTGGCGGAGCGCCGCCTCGCGCGCGGCCTGAAGCTGAACTATCCGGAAGCGGTGGCGCTGATCACCTGCGCCATCATGGAAGGCGCGCGCGACGGCAAGACCGTGGCGCAGCTGATGTCCGACGGCACCCGCATCCTGAGCCGCGCCGATGTGATGGAAGGCATACCGGAGATGATCCCGGACATCCAGGTCGAAGCCACTTTCCCCGACGGCAGCAAGCTTGTTACCGTCCACAACCCCATCCCCTAAAGGAGGTCATCATGATCCCAGGTGAATATCTGCTCGAAGAGGGCGAGATCGGCCTCAATGAAGGCCGCGCCACCGCGACTGTCGTGGTGACGAACCAGGGCGACCGGCCGGTGCAGGTCGGATCGCATTTCCATTTTTTCGAAGTCAATACGGAGCTCAAGTTCGAGCGCTGGAAGGCTTACGGCATGCGCCTGAATATCGCCGCCGGCACCGCCGTGCGTTTCGAGCCGGGCCAGCAGCGCACGGTGGAACTGGTGAAGCTGGGCGGCGAGCAAAAGGTCTATGGCTTCAACGGCAAAGTCATGGGCAAGCTCGATCCGAATCCACCGAAGGGCTGACATGGCTACAATCTCGCGCCGCGCCTACTCCGAAATGTTCGGCCCCACCAAGGGCGACCGCATTCGCCTGGCCGATACCGAACTGTTTATCGAGATCGAACACGATTACGCCACCTACGGCGAGGAAGTCAAATTCGGCGGCGGCAAAGTGATCCGCGACGGCATGGGCCAGTCGCAGCGCGTGGCCGCCGACGTGATGGACACGGTGATCACCAACGCGGTGATCGTCGACCACTGGGGCATCGTCAAGGCGGACATCGGCCTGAAAAGCGGCATGATCGCCGCCATCGGCAAGGCCGGCAATCCGGATATCCAGCCGAATGTGACGATGGCCATCGGCGGCGCCACCGAGATCATCGCCGGCGAAGGCATGATCGTCACGGCCGGCGGCGTCGACACGCACATCCACTTCATCTGTCCGCAGCAGATCGAGGAAGCGCTGATGAGCGGCGTGACCACGATGATAGGCGGCGGCACCGGCCCGTCGGCGGGCACCTCGGCCACCACCTGCACGCCGGGGCCGTGGCACCTGCATGCGATGCTGGGCGCGGCCGACGCCTTCCCGATGAACCTGGGCTTTCTCGGCAAGGGCAATGTCTCGCTGCCGGAGCCGCTGGAAGAACAGGTGCGCGCCGGCGCGATAGGCCTCAAGCTGCACGAGGACTGGGGCAGCACGCCCGCCGCCATCGACAACTGCCTGTCCGTGGCCGACCGCATGGACGTGCAGGTCGCCATCCACAGCGACACCCTCAACGAAGGCGGCTACCTGGCCGACACGCTGGCCGCGTTCAAGGACCGCACCATCCACACCTTCCACACCGAGGGCGCGGGCGGCGGCCATGCGCCGGACATCATCGCGGCGGTGGGCGAAGCCAACGTGCTGCCGTCGTCGACCAATCCCACCCGGCCGTTTACCGTCAACACGCTGGACGAGCACCTGGACATGCTGATGGTCTGCCACCACCTCGATGCCGGCATCGCCGAGGACGTGGCATTCGCCGAATCGCGCATCCGCCGCGAGACCATCGCGGCCGAGGACATCCTGCACGACATCGGCGCGATCTCGATGATGTCGTCCGACTCGCAGGCCATGGGCCGGGTAGGCGAAGTGGTGATGCGCACCTGGCAGACCGCGCACAAGATGAAGGTGCAGCGCGGCCCGCTGGCGCCGGATTCGTCGCGCAACGATAACTTCCGCGTCAAGCGCTACATCGCCAAGTACACGATCAACCCGGCCATCACGCACGGCATCGCGCACGCGGTGGGTTCGCTGGAGGTGGGCAAGATCGCCGACCTGGTGCTGTGGAAGCCGGCCTTCTTCGGCGTCAAGCCGCAGACGATTTTAAAAGGCGGCATGATCGCCGCCGCGCAGATGGGCGACCCGAACGCCTCGATCCCGACGCCGCAGCC
Source organism: Duganella sp. HH101 (assembly GCF_001758795.1). Lineage (NCBI taxonomy): Bacteria > Pseudomonadati > Pseudomonadota > Betaproteobacteria > Burkholderiales > Oxalobacteraceae > Duganella > Duganella sp. HH101. The sequence continues at coordinate 90,384 of NZ_LRON01000025.1, forward strand.
GGTGCACTACCGGATGATGTTCGGCGCCTTCGGCGGCGGCTTGAAGAAGTCGTTCACCTTTGTGTCGCAGGCGGCGTTCGACGCCGGCATCGGCGAGCAGCTGAAGTTGAACAAGACGCTGATCGTCGCGAAGAATATGCGCGCGCTGCGCAAGTCCGACATGATCCACAACGGCGCCACGCCGAAGATGAGTGTCGATTCCGAAACCTATGAAGTGCGCGCCGACGGCGAGCTGCTGGTCTGCGAAGCCGCAGCCACGCTGCCGATGGCGCAGCGCTATTTCCTGTTCTGAGAACTTATGCTGACACTGCACACCAAAATCCCAAGCGCGGACATCATTGCGGCCCAACTGGTGCTGCCCTACGAACTGCGCGAGAAGTGCCGCCTGCGGGCGACGCTCGACACCGGCGAGGACGTCGCCGTGTTCACCGTGCGCGGCACCGTGCTGCGCGACGGCGACCTGCTGACCGGCGAGGACAAGCGCGTGGTCAAGGTGGTGGCCGCACCGGAGCCGACCTACAAGATCACCTGCGCCGATGCGCACACCTTGCTGCGCTGCGCTTTCCACCTGGGGAACCGCCATACGCAGGCGCAGGTCGGCGACGGCTTCCTGCGCATCCGCGCGGATGCTGTGCTGAAGGAGATGCTGGCCGGGCTGGGGGCGACGGTGCTGGAGGAGCGGGCGGCGTTCGAGCCGGAGTCCGGCGCATACGGCGGCGGGCACTCGCACCATCACGACGGCAATCCGCTGGCGCCTATACCGCTGCGGCAGAAGATACACCGTCCCGGCGACACGGCATGATGCAAGCCGCAGCGCTGCTCAACCTCCTGCAATTCGCCAGTCCGGCCCTGCCGATCGGCGCGTACAGCTATTCGCAGGGGCTGGAGGCGGCGCTGGAATCGGGCAAGGTCCGCAACGCCGACACCGCGCGCGTCTGGATACTGCGCCATCTGCATGAAGTGGTGGCGCAATGGGAAGCGCCGGTGTGCTGGCGCCTGATGCAGGCGTGGTCGCGGCGCGACTGGCTCGCAGTCTCGGAGTGGAGCGAACGCTTCATCGCCTCGCGCGACAGCGCCGAGTTCCGCGCCGAGACCATCCAGATGGGCTACTCGCTGACCAAGCTGGTGGCGGAACTGGGCATCGTCGACGCCGAGATGCTGGCGCAGCTGCAGGGCGAACCGGAAGTCGCGCTGCCGACCGCCTTCGCCTGCGCCGTCGCCGCCCTGAACATCCCGCACGACGCCGCATTGCTGGCGATGCTGTTCGCGTGGGCCGAGAACCAGGTGCTGGTCTGCGTCAAATCCGTGCCGCTGGGGCAGGTGGCGGGCCAGCGCATCCTGCTGTCGCTGCGGGCCGACATCGAGGCCGCCGCCCGCCACGCGCAAACGGTGGGCGACGACGACATGTGCAACTGGGCGCCGGGCCTGTCGCTGCTGTCGATGCAGCACGAAGTGCAGTACAGCCGCTTATACCGATCTTAATGAGAGAACCACTATGACTCCAAATTCGAACCCCCTGCGCGTCGGCATCGGCGGCCCGGTAGGCTCCGGCAAGACCGCCTTGTGCGAGATGCTGTGCAAGGGCATGCGCGACCATTTCGACATGGCCGTCATCACCAACGACATCTACACCAAGGAAGACATGGAGATCCTGCTGCGCGCGGACGCGCTGCCGGCCGAGCGCCTGATGGGTGTGGAGACCGGCGGCTGCCCGCACACGGCGATCCGCGAAGACGCGTCGATTAACCTCGAAGCCATCGCCCGCATGCAGGCCGACTTCCCCAATCTTGATCTGATACTGGTCGAATCGGGCGGCGACAACCTGGCCGCCACCTTCAGCCCGGAGCTGTCGGACCTGACGATCTACGTGATCGACGTGGCCGGCGGCGAGAAGATTCCACGCAAGGGCGGCCCCGGCATCACCCGTTCCGATCTGCTCATCATCAACAAGACCGACCTGGCGCCGCACGTCGGCGCCGACCTCGATGTGATGGCGCGCGACGCCAAACAGCAGCGCGGTGCGCGGCCGTTCGTGTTCACCAATCTGCGCAGCGGCGACGGCGTGCAGGCCGTCATCGATTTCATCCGCGAACAAGGCCTGCTCGGCCAAACCCCACACTTTGCACAGGAGATCCAATGAAGAACAAACGCATCGCGGCGCTTGCCGCACTGGTACTGGTCAGCGCCGCCGCATCGGCCCACCCGCAGGCGGGCGGCGCGCACACGCATGGCTTCTTCGACGGGTTCGTCCATCCGTTCACCGGCCTGGATCATTTGCTGGCGATGCTGGCGGTGGGAATCTGGAGCGCGCGCCAGTCCGGCGCGCGATGGCTGCCCGCGACCTTCCTCGGCATGCTGCTGTTCGGCGTATTGACCGGAGTGGCCGGCCTGGCGATACCGGGGCTGGAGGCGGGCATCGCGCTGACGGTGGCCTTGATGGGCGTGTCGATCGCGGTGGCTGCGCGCCTGCCTGCGGCGATGGGAGCGGTGATGGTTGGCGCGTTCGCGCTCTTGCACGGCAACGCGCACGGCCACGAACTGCCGGAGGTGGCCAGCGCCATGGGCTTGCTGGCGGCTAGCGCGCTGCTGGTCTACGGGGGAAGGGTGCTGGGCCACGTGAGCCCGGCGCTGGCGCTGAAGGTATCAGGCGCCGCGATTGCCGCCGCCGGCGTGATGCTGGCGGCGACGGTCTGAGTTTAGCCGCGCGTTTCGGTGCGGCGCTCTTGCAGCACGATGGGTGCCGCGTTCTTCGGATACAGGCCCTGGTGGCCTTCGAAGCCGGCGCGGATGGCGGCCATATCGGCCTCCTGGTCGCCGGTCAGGAATACGTGGTCGACCAGGCCAAGCGTCTTGTTCGGATAGTCGATATACACCAGCACCAGCGGCACCTTGGCCTCCAGCGCCAGATGATAGAAGCCGCTCTTCCAGTTGGGGCGATAGCCGCGCGTGCCTTCGGGCGTGATGCCGACCCAGTACCAGTCGGCCGCGTTCATGCGCTGCGCCTGCAGCTTGATGGTGCCGCTCGGCGTGCCGCGCTCGACCGGCTCGCCGCCCAGCGCGCGGAACCATTTGCCCAGCACGGGCAGTTTGAACAGCGAATCCTTGGCCAGCCAGCGGAACGGCAGGTTCAGCGCCCATTTGCCGAACAGGCCGACCATGAAGTCCCAGTTGGACGTATGCGGATAGATCACGGCGATGCCGCGCGGGCCGGGCAATGGGCGATACAGCATGCGCCAGCCGAACAGGCCCAGTACCCGCAGGGCGGTGCGCTGGCCCCAGCTCGGCAAATCAGCCGGCTTCAGTTGAAAATCGCTCATGTACTTTATCCCGTCTTTGTTTTTAACTTATTTTCACTATTGACAGGCTGGCATACCCCTCGTCAAAAAAACTGCGCAGGCATTCTATATTGATGCCGAGGTCGCGGCAAGCTCCTTCTATTTTTACTGAAATTGAAAGCTTGAACTTTCCGCATGCTTTTTCGTCCAACCGTCATGACGAAAAAAACCATACTCTGCATAACAATCGGGAATCTCGCCATACCGGCAACGCTGAGCGCAGCAGTACAGGGATGGGACGTATGCAGTGCGGCGACGCTGGCCGAGGCCCGCCGCCAGTTGAAGGTGCGCCCGCTGCTGGTGGGCGTGCTGCTGGTGGAGGAGCATGACGAGCAGCTGTGCGCGGCGATGGACGGTTTCCTGCACGAGCACTGGGATATGCACTGGATCGCGCTGCTGCATCCGCCCGCGCTGGAGTCGGCGGCCTGGCGGCGGCTGGTGCATGACCACTGCCGCGACTTTCACACCTGGCCGCTGGACGTGCAACGCTTGCGCCACACGCTGGGCCACGCGCACGGCCTGGCGGCGCTGTACCGCGCGGCCGATGGTCGCGACCGCATCCAGCCCGTGCCGGCGTTGACGGGAGAGTCCTCCGCCATCGCCGGCCTGCGGCGGCAGATCGTCAAGGTGGCGGGCGCCAGTGCGCCGGTGCTGATCTGGGGCGAAAGCGGCAGCGGTAAGGAGCTCGTCGCGCAGGCCGTGCACGCCCATTCGCCGCGCCGCGCCGGCCCGTTCGTGCCGATCAACTGCGGGGCGATTCCGGCCGCGCTGATCCAGTCCGAACTGTTCGGTTACGAGCGCGGCGCCTTTACCGGCGCGGCGCGCGAGAAGCGCGGGCTGATCGAGGCGGCGCAGGGCGGCTCCATCTTCCTGGACGAAATCGGCGACCTGCCGATGGAGCTGCAAGCCAACCTGCTGCGCTTCCTGCAGGAGAAGACCATCTACCGCCTGGGTTCCACCCACAGCATCGCGGTCGACGTGCGGGTGATCGCGGCGTCGCACGTCAACCTGGCGCAGGCGGTGGCGCGCGGCGCCTTCCGCGAAGACCTGTACTACCGGCTCAATGTGCTGGCGCTGGATGTGCCGCCGCTGCGCGAGCGCAAGGAAGACCTGCTGCCGCTGGCCGAACATTTTTTCCGTACTTATTCCAGCGAGCGGGCGCCGCGCGTCAAGGGCTTCAGCGGCCGCGCGGCGCAGGCGATCCGCGACTACGACTGGCCCGGCAATGTGCGCGAGCTGCTCAACCGCGTGCGGCGCGCGATGGTGATGGCCGAGGGGCGGCTGATCCTGCCGCAGGATCTGGGGCTGAGCACGGACCAGGCGGCGCGCGAAACGGCGCCGCTGGACGACGCCCGCATCCGCGCCGAGCGCGACGCCATCGACGCCAGCCTGCAGCGGGCCGGACGCAACATCACGCTGGCCGCGCGCGATCTTGGTGTATCGCGCATGACGCTGTACCGGCTGCTGGCCAAGCACGGCATACCGGCGCCGTCGCGTGTTTGTTACACCGCCGGCTCGCCGTCGAAATAGCGGCGCTTCGCTGTGGCGATGAACTGAACGCAGCTGCGGCGCTGTCACAGCGGTGTGACGCTCAGCGCCGGAACGTGGGCGGCAGCGTCCGCGCCGCACCGGCGGCGCTGGCGAATTCTCCAGCGATATCAACGGTTTGCGCGAACGGCGCAGGTGGTGGCATCAAGTTTGCGAAAGGACGGTGAGCCGGGAGATCGGTCCCCTGGCACCCATTCGATTAACCGTACACTTTGTTTAGGTAGGGAGCAGCTATGAAAAAAACTTTGATCAGCGCAGCCATCGCGCTGGCGTTCGGCGCCAGTGCGGCGTACGCGCAAACCACTACGCCGCCGACGACGGCGCAGTCGGGCGCGGGCGCGCATGCCAACGATTCGTCGTTGGCGTTGCAGGACAGCAGCAACAAGAACAACAATAACAACAGCACCGGCGGCACGGCGGCCAGCGCGATCGGCGCCGCGGCGGCCAACAACGGCGGCACAGCCACATCCTCGCTCACCAACGCGTACAACACGTCGACGGCCACCGCCACCAGCGCGCTGACCGGCACCGTCACCGGCAATACCGTGCATGACATCGGCAACCGCGCCGACAACAGCGGCAGCAGCACGGGCGGCGCCGGCGCCGGCGGCACCGGCGGCGCGGCCACTGCGGGCGCGGCCACCGGCACCGGCGGCTATGGCGGCGCCGGC
>NZ_LRON01000026.1:0-93173 GCF_001758795.1 Duganella sp. HH101
GCCGATCATTAACTCCGGCAATGCCGCCGCTGCCGACGCTGATGCTGCCGTTGGTGGCGAGCGCCGAAATGCTGCCGCTCGGCGAATCCACCGTCAAATGGCCGCCCAGCACGATGTCGTTGATCGCGGCCAGGCTGATGGTGTTGTTCGCATGCAGATTCGAGTTCCCGATCAACATGATGTCGGTGCTGGCCGACAGCGTGATGTCATTCCCCGTGATGGTGTCGGTGATCGTCACCGGGCTGTGCGCGGCGATCGACACGCCGCCGCCGTTGCCCGCCACGATAGCGCCTTCGGTACGGATGCCGCCGTGGTTGTCGATGACGATGTTGCCGCTGTAGGAGCTCAACGGTCCCAGATGCAGTTCGCCGCTGGCGACGGTGTTGTTGAGCTGGATGCCGCCTGTGCCATTGGAGCCGTAGAAGGCGCCCACATGGTTGCCGGTGTTGGTCAGCGTGATGCCGCTCGAGGCCATCACGTGCAGGCTGTCCGCCGTCAGCGCGCCGGTCTGGGAGATCGACCCGCTCTCAACGGCGTTCAGCGTGATGCCGTTCTGCGCCCGCACGGTGCCGACGGCGATGTTGCCCGAGGAATTGACGGTCAGCGAGCCGCTCATGTTAATGCTGCCGTTGGTCTGGGTCAGGTTGTTGACGGTCAGGTTGGCGGCGCTGTTGGTACCGCTCAGCACGCCGTTGGTCAGCGTCAGCGAGGTCGCTTCCATCGCGCCATTCAGCACCAGGCCGCCACCGTTGAGGTTGAGCGTGGCGCCGGTCAGGTAGGATTTGCTGCCGCCGCTGGCTATCGTCAGCGCGCCGCCGGTCAGCGCCAGCTGGCTGCCGCTGCCGACGGTGATGGTGTTGAGCGTGGCGTCGCCGCCGTTGCCGTTGTAGGTGATGGTGCCGGCGCTGGCGCCGATGACCGCGGCCAGCACGTTGGCGCCGTCCGGTGCGATGTTCAAGGCCCAGTTGCCGGCGTCGCTCCACAAGCCGTTGCTGCTGTTGCCGGTCCAGGTCGATGCGGTGCGCGGCGTGATCGTGCCCTTGATGCTGGATCCGAGCACGTAGTTGCCGGCGCTGGCGCCGCTGAGGCCCAGCGGCGGGCCGCTGAGGCTGACGGTCTTGTCGACGCCGGCGTTCTTGTCGAGATAGTGGACCGAACTGCCTTCGCCATAGTTCAAAGTGACCGTATCGGATTGGAACAAACCGATCAGGTTGGCGCCGCTGAGCGTCCCGGAGGTGCTGTTGTCATACTGCCGGCTGGCCAGGCTGACGTTCAGCGTGGCGGGCGTGACGACCAGCGGCGCGGAGCCGCTGTAGCTGATGTCGTACTTGGTCGAATACAGGCCGGTGAACGTGTCGTAGGTGCCGACGTTGATCCCGCCGACATACTTGATCGTACCGCCGACATCGGGATGGGTGTAAGCCGGGTTGTAGGCACCGGCCTGGCCGTTGTACACCTTGGTGTAACCCGGACCGTTGACGTCGACCGAGAACGGCGTCAGGAAAGCCTTCAGCAGCGGCATCGTGTTGCCTTCATAGATGCGCCATACCGGCGTGCTGGCGAAATCGAAACCGGTGAAGCTGGCCTGCTGCTTGATCTGCGTGTCGCTCAGGCCGACGGCGTAGATGCTGACCTGCGGTGCGCCAGTGGTCTGGAAAAAGCTGTTCGCGATCGAACCGCCGTTGCCGCCATCGCCGACCAGCGCGTCGATGAGGTCGTTGGTATTGGACCTGCCGGTGCCGCTGCTATACGTGGCGCTCAAGCTGCCATAGGTGTCCAGCCCACCCAGCAGGCCGCCGGTCTTGCCGGTGCTGTTGGCGCTCTTGCCGGTCACGTTGCCGATCACGTAGGAATTGCTGATACTGCCGCTGGAATAGCCGGCCAGGCCGCCGACATAGGCGCCGTTGCCGGTGACGTCGGATTCGATGGCGACGCCGCTGACGTTGCCGCCGTAGTTGATGCTGCCCACCAGCAGGCCGGTGTAGCCGCCGCCCTCGACCGTGGCGCCGGTCAGTTTGACGTCCTGTATCGTGCCCGAACCAAGCACCGAGAACAGGCCGACATGGTTGCTGCCCGGGCGATAGATGTTCAGGCCGCTGATGGTTTTGTGGTTGCCGTTGAAGGTGCCGAAGTAAGAGTGGTCGAGGTCGCCGATCGGCTTGAAGCCGGAGAAGATCCCCGACTGCGGCGTGGTCTGGTTCCAGTGCGCGGTCTCGCTGGCATCGATATCGTTGTTGAGCACATAGGATTGGCTCGATCTCGAAAGCGAACCGACGCCTTGCAGGCCGTAGACATCGACGATCTGGTACGGTGCGCTGCTGCCGTCGCCGTCGGCCGCACGGACGAAGCTACCGTTGCCGCTGATGCGAAAATCATAAGCGCTGAAGCTCGGCAAGCTGCCGACCTGCGACCAGTTGCCCGCTTGCAGATCGAACACGCCGTTGACCGCGACGCTATCGGTGGCGGTGATGTTATTGGTCGCATTGAGTATCAGGCCCCCGGCGGTGACAGCCGCCTGCATTGCTACGCTGCCGGTGGCGCTCAGTTTTAAATTGCCCGCATAGGTCAGCGGCTGGCTGACGAGGATATCGCCGGCAGCGACCTGGTTCTGGTTGCTCACTTCCACCCAGTTGCCGGCGCCGTAATGCGCACTGGCCAAATCGGCGTTGGTCAACGCCAGCGTGTTGGCCGGATTGCCGGTGGCGCCGATGTCGACCGGATTGGTGGTGGCCAGACTGATCGACGTGCCGTTGAGCGAGCCGCCGTCCAGCGTCATCTTGCCGGAGAAAAGATTGATGTTGGCGCTCGATGTGACGCTGCCGTTGTTGGTAATGCGGTGATCGCCGTTGGACTGCGTGATCAGGCTGATCACGCCCGTGTTGGCCACGGCCGCGCCGTTGTTGATCAGCAAGTTGCCGCCCGGGCTGAGCAGCGTCAGCGTCCCCTGGTTCTGCCCCCCCGTCAGATCCAGGTTGCCCACTACGGTCAGGTTGCCGGTGCCAGTGCCGTGGCCGGTGATCGTCAGCGAGCCATTGTTCGGCAGGCTGATACCGGTCAGTTCATCCTGGCTTAGGCCCAGCATGCTGGCGCCATCTATTGCCCCGCTTCCGACCTGAATCGAAACGTTGTCGGTATTCGGCAATAACGTCACGCCGTGCGCCGTAGCACCAATGGTCATGGTGCCGTTGAGCCCCATGTTGTCGGCCTGGATTGCGATATTGCCCCCAGTGGACCACAGGTTGACGCCATTGCCGACGGTGGCAATCCCGTTGGTCTTGTCCGAGGTCAGTGTCATGTTGCCGGCACTTTTAAGATTGCCGCTGACAGTCACATCGCCGTTATGGGCGATCGCCGTCATCGTGCCGCCGGCGGTGCTGGCCCCGAGATAGATGTTGACCGCCTCCAACGTCAAATTGCCGCCGGTTGCTTCCAGGGTTGACGCTGTGCCAATGGTATTGCTGGGATTATTCAGGACGATGTCGTTGGCAGCGATGGCGCTGATGCTGCTGATGGTCAAGGCATCGCTCGGACTTGTGTGCTGCGCGATGGACCCACCCGAATGTAGGGTCAGCGAACCGCCGGTACCGGTCATTGCGGCGTTCAGGCTGATATCGCCGCCGGCAGTGAAGCTGGCAGTGCTCAATGAACCCAGCGTCATGGCCGTGTTGAGCGCCACGTCGGTCCCTGCGGTCAGCGTCAGCGCGCTAGACGGCCCCAGCGTCAAGCCGGCATTGAGGCCGATGTTATGCGCGGCTGTCAGCGTCAGGCCGCTTGAAGAGCCGAGCGAGAGCGCTGCGTTGACGCTGATGTCGTTGCTGGCCGTCAGCGTGAGGCTGCGGTTGTTCGGTACCGCGAACGCGCTCAGGACGGAGATATTCCCGCTGTCGCTGCCGCTGATATTGGCGGTGTTGACCGTAACGTTGTTGCTTGCCAGCGCACTCGTCAGTGTACCGGTCAACAACAGTGAATTCGACAAGCTGCCGGATTCGGCAAAATCCGGACCGCCCAGCAAGTTGGCGTTGCCCAGTGAACCCGGCAAACCGGAAACGCCACTATCGTCAGCGATATAGATGTTGGTAGGATCGAGCAGCAGCGGCTGGCCGGCTGGCGCCCTTGGGCGCGCGGGTATCGACCTTGCCCTGCATGTCCAGGTAGTGGCCCGAGGTTTCGACGAAGCCGCCATTGCCGCCCGCCGCGCCGCCGCGCGCGGCAATGCTGCCCAACACCTGCGTCGCCTTGTCGCTCCAGACGATGACCTTGCCGCCGTCGCCGTTGACCGTGGCGTCCGCCTTGATGACGGCGTCCTTGCCCACATACGATTGCTGCGCATTCTGCACCGCCGCGTTCTTGCCCTGGTAGTCGCCGCCGACCAGTACCGAACCGCCGCCCGCCGCGCCGCTGGCGTCGACCACGGCATCGCCGGTCAGGCCCACCTGCGCGCCCAGCAGCCGGATATCGCCGCCCGTGTTCAGGTTGCTGCCGGTGGCGCTGGTCGTGCTGCCCGCCTCCAGCAGCGTGGTGCCGCTCGATTTCAGGATGATCTGGCCGTTGGCGCCGCGCACCGCGCTGTTGGCGCTGATGCCGCCGCGCTGGCTGACCAGCGCGCCATACACGCCGACCCGGCCGCCCTGCGCCACGATCTGCCCCAGGTTCAGCGCCATGTCGGCAGGCGCCGACACCACCACCTGCACATTCGGATCCTTCGAATCGAACAGCTGCACGCTATGCCCCGCCGCCAGCACCACATCGCCGTTCGGCGACGAGATCACGCCGCTGTTTTCCACCGCCGGCGCGACCAGGAAGATCTGGCCGCCGGACGGCGTGGTGATCGCGCCGGCGTTGCTGACCTTGCCCGCCGTGGCGGCGCCGCTGAAGTTGTTTTTACCGGCCAGGAAATCGGCGTTCGATATCGCCAGGCTGGACGCCACCAGGCCGTTGACGTCCACCCGCGAACCGGCGCCGAACAGCACGCCGTTCGGATTAATCAGGAACACCTTGCCGTTCGATTGCAGCGAGCCGAGGATGCGCGTCGGATCCTGACCGGTGATGCGGTTGAGCACCTTGCTGTCGGCGCCCTGCTGGATGAAGCGCGCCACCTCGTCCGAGGCCAGCGAGAAGCTCTGCCAGTTGATGATGGTGTTGGGCGTATTGGTGATCGAGTAGGTCTTGCCGGTGAGGTTGAAACTGGCCTGCCCTGCCACCACCGACGGATTGACCGGACCAGCCTGCGCCGTGGCGTAGCACGTGGCCACCAGCACGGCGATCAGTTTGCGGCGCAGCGGCGCGGCGGCGGCGCGGCGTTGTGGGGGGCGGCTGGTCTGGGCTTTCATAACGACATCCTCTATCCGGTGTGGATTCGTGCCCGTGGGCGTCATGGTGCCCCGCAGGCGAGTTTTCAGATTGGTTGTGCAGGAGGGATGAAAGCACCCCGCAAAGTATATCCGGTGGGTAACTAATGTTACCTACCAGTGTAGTCTTCTTTGCCGTGGCCGCCACTTTTTTTGCTGTCTGAAAGACAGTTTTTTCCCAGCTTGTGGCTAGATTGCGCTTTATTGTTTCGCCATCATCTTTGAGCTTTTTTTACTATTTGGTTTCGAACGTGGTGACGCCGTCCCAGTCCGCGCCGGGAGGATGTGCTCGGTAGTAAGTGATGCGCTCAGTATAGAGGGAATAAAGGCTGCGCTCTGGAAATGTTGCGGACAAATCAACAATAATCTGCGTTGCGTGGTCCCATTGTTGCAAGCGCACAGCAGCGAGGGCCGTATGCCAGCGTTCCAACTCGTCGCGGGTGGCGGCATCGAGGTCTTTTTCCAGCACGATCGGTTCGAAAATCGCCACCGGTTCGTTCTTGCCCTTGACCCGCACCAGGTCCAGCTCGCGGTAGGCGAACTCCGGCGCGGCGGCGCGGGTGGCCTCGCCGACGGCGATGCCGACGCCGTAGACCTTGGTGATGCCTTCCAGCCGCGAGCCCAGGTTCACGGCGTCGCCCATGACGGTGTAGGCGCGGCGTATCTTCGAGCCCATGTCGCCCACGTGCATCAGGCCGGAGTTCAGGCCTATGCCTATCTTCAGCGGCGGCCAGCCGCGCGCCATGAAGTCGTCGTTGAGGCGGTGGGCCGAAGCCTGCATCAGCAGCGAGGTGGCGACCGCGCGGCTGGCATGGTCGGCAAACGCCACCGGCGCGCCCCAGAAGGCCATGACGGCGTCGCCGATGTACTTGTCGAGCGTGCCGCGATGGCTGTCGCGGATGTCTTCCGACATTGCCGTCAGGTAGAGGTTGATGTATTCGCGCAGCTGCCTGGGCGTCAGTCCTTCGGAGATGGTGGTGAAGCCGCGCACGTCGACGAACAGCACGGTCAGCTCGCGGCTCTCGCCATCCATATTGTATTTTTCCGGATCGTCGGCCATCTCGGCCACCAGCTCGGGCGCCACGTATTCGCCGAAGCGCGACACCAGCGCCTGGCCCTTGCGCACCTCGAAGAAATAACCCCAGGCGACGTTGAGCACGAACACCGCGAAGATCACGATCAGCGGCATGGCCAGGTTGAAGATCAGATTCAGCTCGCTGTAGGCGTAGTAGTTGACGCCGACCGCCGCGCCCAGCACCAGCGCGCCCAGCAGGATGGAGCGCAGCGGCGACAGCGCCGCCAGCGCCAGGCTCAGCGCCAGGCCCACCAGCAGGATGACGATGCCCTCGATCGCGCCGGCCCAGTCGGGGCGGGACTTGAAGCGCATGTCGAGGATGGACTTGATGATGTTGGCGTGGATCTCCACCCCCGGGTATTCCGGGTTGACGGGCGTGGCGCGCAAGTCGACCAGGCCGGGCGCGGTGGTGCCGACCAGCACGATGGCGCCCTTGAGCAGCGCCTGAGGCGCCCGCCCGGCCAGCACATCGGCCGCCGACACGTAGCGGAAGGCGCCGCCGCGCGGGCCGCCCTGGCCGCGGAACTGGACCACGGTGGTCATCGCCTCGCCGACCGGGATCACCCGCTGCCGCTTGCCGGGCAACAGGATGGTGACGGAATCGAAGCCGCCGCTGGAGAGCTGGTTTTGCGACAGCTGGTCCACCGTCTGCGACAGGAAGGGCTTGATCGCCAGCGCCTTCAGGTAGACGCCGGCCGTCGCCAGCGACAGCGCCGGGTAGTAGTTGTCGCCCACCTGCTGGATCAGGCCGGCGGTGCGGACGATGCCGTCCAGGTCGGTGACAACGCTGAAGCTGCCGGCGCCGGCGGCCGCGCTCTGCAGCACGCCGATGTTGGCCTCGTAGCCGGGCGCGGAATAGGCCAGCAGTTCGCGGCCGTTCAAGTCCTGCTCGGTAATGATGGGGGCCGGCAGCTGGCCCTTGACCTGGTCGGCCGACATATTAAAGCCCAGCACCACCGGCTGCCCTTTGAGCGCGGCGGCGAACAGGCCGTCGTAGTCCATCGCCGGCTTCAGCGTGGCCAGCCGCTGCCTGAGCGCCGGCACGTCCTTCAACTCGCCGTTGGACAGTTGCTCCAGCACGCCGTAGCCGGAACTGGTGTCCGGCTCGGGAAAGGAAATATCGAAACCGATGGCGCTGACCTGGTAGTGCCGGGTCAGCTGCGTGACCAGCCGCGCCTGGATGTTGCGGCTCCACGGAAAGCGCCCCACTTCGGTCAGGGCCTTGCCGTCGATGTCGACGATGACGATGCGGGGGTCGAGCACCGGCGGTTCGAGCTTCATGCGCTCGCCGGCCAGCAGGCTGTCGAGGCGGCGCACGGCGTCGATCTCGACCACGCCGGCCGTGTAGGCCACGCCGAACGCCGTCACCAGGATGCCCAGCAGCCAGCGCGGGCCGTACTTCAGCAGGGTCTTGGCCCACTTGGCGGGGAACAGGCGCACGCGCTCTCCTTGCCCGGCTTAGGGCGTGTAGCCGGGGATCTTGGCTTCGTCGATGACGTCGATCTGTTTTTCGTCCATGTTCTTGTGGGCGAACTCCAGGTAGATCTTGCTGCGGATGAAGATGTCGAACAGGTCGGGATCGATGTGGCCGTTGAGCGAGAAGTTGCCCAGGATGCGCAGCGACTCGGACAGCATCTTGCCCTTCTTGTAGGGGCGGTCCTTGGCGGTCAGCGCCTCGAAGATGTCGGCGATCGCCATCAGCCGCGCCTGCACCGACATCTGGTCCTTGGTCAGGCCGCGCGGATAGCCCTTGCCGTCCATGCGCTCGTGGTGGCCGCCGGCGTACTCCGGCACGTTCTTCAGGTGCTTGGGCCACGGCAGCGCCTCCAGCATGCGGATCGTCATCGAGATGTGGTTGTTGATTTCCTTGCGCTCGGACTCGGTCAGCGTGCCGAACTTGATGGTCAGGTTCATCACTTCGTCGGCGTCGAGGAAGTCGCGCTCGACGCCGTCGGGGCCGGTCCAGCGGTGCTGGGCGATGGCGCGCACGCGGTCCTGGTCGGCCGCCTGCATGCCCTCGCCGCCGACGTTGGCGTCGCGGATGAAGTCGCGCTCGGCGCGCAGCGTCGCCTGCTGTTCAGCCAGCTCCTGCGCGATGGCGGCGATGGCGGCCTGGTCGCCGCCGGCCGCCACCTGGCGCTTCAGCGCGGCGATCTCGGCGTCGCGCAGCAGCACCTCGAAGCGGGTGTCGATCAGGGCGATGCGGTCGAAGATGGTTTCCAGCTTGGTGGCCTTGTCGACCACGTGCACCGGCGTGGTGATCTTGCCGCAGTCGTGCAGCAGGCCGGCCAGCCACAGCTCCTTGCGGTCGGCGTCGTTCATGCGGAAATCGGCCATCGGGCCGGTCTCGGTGTTGTGCACGGCCTCGGCCAGCATCATCGTCAGCTCCGGCACGAACTGGCAATGGCGGCCCGTGTACGGCGATTTTTCATCGATGCCGATGTTGATCAGGTTGACCAGCGATTCCAGCAGCTCCTCCAACTGGGCGATCAGGCGCTGGTGGGTCAGCGCCACGGCGGCCTGCGCCGCCAGGGCTTCGATGAAGCGCTGGTCGGTCTGGCTGAAGGCGCGGATCGCGCCGCTGTCGTCCTTGGCGTTGATCAGCTGCAGCACGCCGACCAGCTCTCCCTCGTGGTCGCTCATCGGCACCGTCAGGAACGATTGCGAATGATAGTGGCGCAGCTGGTCGAACTTGACCATGGCGGAGAAGTTGAACACGTCGGCCTTGTAGACGTCCTCGATGTTGACCGACAGGCCGAAGTGGGCGGCGTAGGCCGCCACCGAGGCCAGGTTCTTCTCGCCGTTGTCGTCGAACAGCGGCACGCCGGGCGCGGTGATCGCCGCGCCGTTGACGCCGCCCTGGTGGGTCTGCAGCGTGTCGTTGATCAGGATCGTGAAATCGAGGTAGCGCTTGTCCTCGCTGGGCCGGTACAGCGTGCCGCCGTCGGCGTTGGTCATGCTTTTGGCAACGATCAGGATACGCTCCAACAGCGTCTCGGTATCGTGACTGCTGCCCAGCTCGACACTGAGTTCGGTCAGCTGGTCCAGCCGCTGGGCGATCTGCGTTTGATTCAACTCTTGCATGGTTGTTTTTTCGACACCTGTTGGAGAAGCGCTCGCTGCGGCAGGGCGCGCAGGAGTCCTTTGGAAGTGTAGCTCCAGCGCAAGCTGTTGTACATCGGGAAATGGTCCATGACACAAAATTACCCCGGCCAGTGTCGGGTTTTTCCCTGTTGCCGGGAAAAAAAGCTATCATCGGCCGTAGCATAGAGCGAAAAAAACAGGGACTTTGTATGAAATTTATTTTTTGGGGAGTGCGCGGCTCCATACCCTCCCCCGGCCCGCGCACCGCGCGCTATGGCGGCAATACCACCTGCATCGAAGTGCGCACCGACAACGACACCCTGATCGTCATCGATGGCGGCACCGGCATATTCTCGCTGGCCCAGTCCCTGTTGCAGAACCAGACAGCGCCCATCCACGCCAACATCTTCATCACCCACAGCCACTGGGACCACATCCACGGCCTGCCCTTCTTCACGCCGCTGTTCGTGCGCGGCAGCCGCGTGCGCCTGCACGGCGTCACCGACCCCGTCACCGGCAACGGCATCGAGCACGTGATGGGCGTGCAGCTGCAGAACAGCTACTTCCCGGTCAGCGAAACCCAGATGGACGCCACCATCGAATACCAGACGCTCACCATCGACGAGCCGGTCCAGGTCGGCGACGCGCTGGTGCGCAACGTGGTGATGAACCATCCCGTGACCGACCTCGGCTATCGCATCGAATGCCACGGCAAGTCCGTGTTCTTCACCGGCGACCATGAGCCGCACTACAACATCCACCCGTCCGGCCACCCGGAGCACGCCGCCTACGAACGGTGGATGGCGGAGCGCAACACGGCGATCGACGCCGTGGTGCAAGGCGTCGACGCGCTGATCGTCGATTGCTCCTACACCCGCGAGGAATATCCGGCCAAGCAGGGCTGGGGCCACGGCACCTTCGATTCCGCGTTCGCCATGGCGCTGCGCACCGGCGCCAAAGCGCTATACTGCACCCATCATGAACCGACCCGCAGCGACGACGAACTCGAAGCCGTGTTCGCCGATGTCATGGCGCGCCACGCGCCGCTGCTGGGTGATCTGAAGGTCTTCCTCGCTTATGAAGGCATGGAAGTTCACTTGACCTAGCGAAAGCGATCATGAACGACGCCGGCACCCCCAGTCCACACCCCAGCGATGTCGACCTGCGGCTGGCGTTTTTCCAGAAGCTGCAAACGGTGACGACCAAGATCCACGCCACCAGCAACCTGGACGAGATCATGCTCGACCTCGGCATGGAGTTCTGCGACCTGTTCAATTGCGACCGCTTCACGCTGTACGCGATGGACCATGAAAAAGACTACATCGTTTCCAAGGTCAAGACCGGGCTGACCTCGTTCCGCGACCTCAAGCTGGCGGTGACGCCGGCCTCCATCGCCGGCTACGTCGCGCTGACCCGCAAGACCGTCAACCTCGCCGACGTCTACGACCAGGCCGAGCTGTCGCGCTACTCGCCGGAGCTGCGCTTCCAGCAGGGCGTGGACCAGCGCACCGGCTACCGCACCAAGCAGATGCTGGTGGCGCCGCTGATCTCGGTGCAATCGCGCGAGCTGCTGGGCGTAGTGCAGTTCATCAACAACCGCGACCGCTGCCCCTTCTCCGCCATCGCCGAGGCCGGCGTCAAGGAGCTGTGCGACACACTGTCGGTGGCCTTCAGCCAGCGCATGAAACCACCGCAGATGGTACGCACGAAATATGACGGACTGGTGACGGACGCGGTGCTGTCGCTGCCCGAACTGGAGCTGGCCACGCGTTCAGCCCGCAAGAAGGAGCTCGATGTCGAGGATGTGCTGATCGATGAGTTCCAGGTCAAGCTGGCGGCCATCGGCGCCTCGCTGGAGCGGCACTTCAGCGTGCCGTACGAACACTTCCGCCCCGAGCGCATCAAGCCGGTGGAACTGCTGAAAAACCTCAAGCGCCAGTACGTGGAGGAATCCGGCTGGATGCCGCTGGAGGACGGCAAGGACGGCATGCTGGTGGTGGCGCTGGACCCGGACCGGGTGGCGCACACCCACATCGTCAACCAGATCTTCCCCAAGGCCAAGCCGGTGTACCGCGTCACCAGCAACCGCGAGTTCCGCCAGATGCTGGAGCACTTCTTCGGCGCCACCAGCGACATGGGCAGCGTCGGCGAGCTGCTGTCGGGCATGGACGATGACGACGCCGACGGCGAAGGCGGCCCGGTCGAAGTGTCGGAGGCGGTGGAGAACGAGCTGGTCAAGCTGCTCAACAAGATCATCGTCGACGCCTACCGCCAGGGCGTGTCGGACATCCACATCGAACCGCTGCCCGGCAAGGGCAAGACCGGCATCCGCTTCCGCAAGGACGGCACGCTGGTGCCCTACATCGAGATCCCCGCCTCCTACCGCAGCGCGCTGGTGGCGCGGGTCAAGATCATGTGCGACCTCGACATCTCCGAGCGGCGCAAGCCGCAGGACGGCAAGATCAAGTTCAAGAAGTACGGCCCGCTGGACATCGAGCTGCGGGTGGCGACGATACCGTCGGCCGGCGGCGTCGAGGACATCGTCATGCGGATACTGGCGGCCGGCGAACCTATCCCGCTCGACAAGCTGGGCGTGCTGCCGTTCAACCTGGAGCGCCTGCGCGCCACCATCGAGAAACCGTATGGCCTGTTTTTCGTCTGCGGTCCGACCGGCTCCGGCAAGACCACCACGCTGCACTCGGTGCTGAACTACCTGAACACGCCGGACACCAAGATCTGGACCGCCGAAGACCCGGTCGAGATCACGCAGAAAGGCTTGCGCCAGGTGCAGGTCAACCGCAAGGCGGGGCTGGACTTCGCCACCGTGATGCGGGCCTTCCTGCGCGCCGATCCGGACATCATCATGGTCGGCGAGATGCGCGACAAGGAAACCGTGGGCATGGGCATCGAAGCCTCGCTGACGGGCCACCTGGTGTTCGCCACGCTGCACACCAACAGCGCGCCGGAATCGATCGTGCGGCTGCTGGACATGGGCATGGACCCGTTCAACTTCGCCGACGCGCTGCTGGGCATCCTGGCGCAGCGGCTGGCCAAGCGCCTGTGCGGCAAGTGCAAGCAGGCCTATCAGCCGAGCGAGGAGGAGTTGAAGCTGCTGTTGACGGAGTTTTGCGAAGAGCTGCTCAACACGGAGAGCTTCATCAAGGATGCCGCCGCCGGGCGCGCCGCCGTGCTGGACGGCTGGCGCCAGCGCTACGCCAAGGACGGCAAGTTCACGCTATACCGCGCGGTCGGCTGCGACGAGTGCAACAAGGGCTACAAGGGCCGCGTCGGCTTGCACGAACTGATGATAGGCAGCGACAAGGTCAAGAAGCTGCTGCAGGAACATGCGCGGGTTGCTCAGCTGCTGGCGGCCGCGCTGGAAGACGGCATGCTGACCTTGAAGATGGACGGCATCGAGAAGGTCTTGCTGGGCATTACCGACATCAAGATGGTGCGGGCGGTCTGCATCAAGTAGGCGCGCTTGCCGTTGCGCGGCATGCTGCGGCGGTCGGCCAGCGCGCGCAGGCGCGTCAGGCCGGCTTGCAGATTGAAAGCGCGGCCGGCCAGTTGGCGGTCCACCAGCTGCGTGGCCATGGCCAGCGCCGGCGCGACGGCGGCCTTGGCCGAATACGGCAGCACCAGGCGGTAGCGGCCGCGCATATGCGGCACCACGCCGACGAAACCCAAGGTCACTTCATTGAAAGCCAGGCGGCGCAATTCCATCGCCACCTGCTGCACCAGTTGCACCAGCGGCGGCACCTCGGCGCAGCGCTTGCCCACCAGGTTGCGCTGGCGGCGCAGGCCCGGCAGGATCGCTTGCAGGCGACGCTCCAGCGCGCTGATGGCGGCGGGCGTGGGCGCGTCGCGGTCCAGCTCCAGTATGCTGAGCAAGCAAGGTTGTGAGGAGTAGCGGTTGTCGCTGGCGAGGTAGCGCTGATCGATGATTTTCATGATAGCCAATGTCTTCTTTAAAATTCAGGCAACATTGTCGCAGGCTTCAGGCGTGCGCGTAAGCAGCGTAAGGGCCCTCTGCTTGTAAGACCAGGCTGACAGCTAACGTGCGCTTAAGGCCGGCGTGCTATCAAGCTGTTACGGCGCGGGCAATTGTTTTTCGAAGCAGACGGCCAGCGGGTTGCCGATGTATTTGCCGTAGTTGGCGATGCGCTGATAGCCGCGCGCTTCGTAGAAATCGACGGCGCGGCGGTTGACCAGCCGCGTCTCCAGCCACACGGCCTGGTAGCCCATGGCCAGCGCCTCATCCTCCAGGAAACGCAGCACGGCGCTGCCGACGCCGCTGGTGCCGTGGCGCGCATACATGCGCTTGATCTCGGCCACGCCGGGCTCCAGCGGCCGCAGCGCGCCGCAGCCGAGCGCGTGGCCGCTGGCGTCGCGCGCCACCACGAAACAGCCGGCGGGGCCGTAGACATCGTTGACGTCGAACGAGGCGTTGCCGCTGTCGCCGGTGATGGCTTCCAGCGCCGTCGACAACTCTTCCATCAACAACAGGGATTCGCGCGCGGCGGGATCTTCGGTTTGGAGTTGGATGTCGGTATGCATGGTGTGCAGATTATTGCACAGTACAGATCACCAGTTCCGGATCGGCGTTGATGCGCACCGGGATCCGGCTGCAACCCACGCCACGACTGACGATCAGCTCGCCATTGCCGCGCACCGGGAAGCGTCCGTAATGATAGGGACGCGACAGCGGACCTTCCGGCAGCACCAGCGGCGTGCCGTCGCGCAGCGCGATCTGGCCGCCATGCGTGTGGCCGGCAAAGGCGACGTCGTACTGCCGCTCGGCCACCGTCAGCAGGCCGTCCGGCGCGTGCATCAGCAGCACGCGCACGTCCGAGTCGGCGACGCCGGCAAAGGCGGCCGCGGCGTTGGGTTCGCCGGTCCAGGGATCGTCCAGGCCGCAGATCGACACCGCGCCGAACGGCGCAGGCAGCTGGACGGCGCGGTTGACCAGCATCTGCACGCCGGCCGTCTCCAGGCGGCGGCAAATGTCGCCGTCGTCGGTCGACAGGTCGTGATTGCCGAGCACCGCGAACTTGCCCAGCGGCGGCTGGCAGGCCGCCAGCGGCGGACACATCACGGCGATATTGGCGGCCTGGCCGGAGACGTAATCGCCACCGAGCAGCAGCACGTCCGGCTGTTCGGCCGCGACGGCGGCAAACAGGTCACGGAAGATGCCCGCGTGGGTGGGCGGGCCAGCATGGAAATCCGAGGCAAACGCGATCTTGATCGGGCGCGGCAGGCGTTTGCCTTCCGGCAGCGCGATCGCATGGCGCGTCACGCCGAGGCGGCCGTGCAGCCCGCAGTGGTAACTCAGCGCACTGACCACGCCCCCCATCAGGACGAGATTCACCAACGCCTCCAGCCTGCTCCGGCGCGGTGAAAAGTGCTTGCTGCGGGGAACTATCATGGAGGAAACGATCAAACGGGTAAAGAGGCGGCATGATAGCCTATTTTGCGCCAGCTATTTTTCATACCCAGGTCGGGATACACCAATTCATGTACACACGCTGATTTACATGGGAGGGATTTCGACCTACATTGAGCGTCATCGGAGATGAAAATGCGTACGACAAAAGCGTTCAAGAACGGCAACTCCCAAGCGGTTCGCATCCCTGCCGAGCTGGCATATGCACGCACAGATATCGCGCTGGAAATCGAACGGATCGGCGACGAACTCCGGATCCGGCCTGTGCGGCGGTCGCTGGCTGGCGTACTGAAAATATTCGCCAGGTTCTCGCCTGACTTCATGGCCGAAGGTCGCGGGCCACAAGAGCAACGCGAGCGCGAGGAGCTGTAATGGCTACGTACATGTTGGATACCAATACGTGCATCTACCTGATGAAGAATCAACCGGCATCGATCACGCAGCGCGGATTTTTCTGACTATCCCGGCATTACCATCCAAAATTGGTTGCTCGACTAAGCACGCCATTTTCAAACATCGCTGATCGGCGCGGCGGCGGCTTCGGCGATGCCGGCGGCTGCCATGCTGCGGCAGTAGTTCTCCAGTTTCGCCGTGTCGCAATGCACCTCCAGCTTGTGCACGCGGCCCCAGCGCAATTCGAACTCATGCACGCCCTGGTTGGCGCCGGTGCTGCCGTCGGGCAGCGTGAAGCGGTCCTTCCACGTCACGGTGGCGATGGTGCGCCACGGCCAGCCAGTGACGGCGATGGCGTCGATGTCGAAGCGCAGTCCGGGCAGCAGCCGCTTCAGGCGTGCATACCACTGCGTCGTCGACGCCAACGTGCGGCGCTCGCCAGCCAGCGGATGGTGGCCGTGCATCAGGTGGCGGTGCGCGGCGGCGAACTGCGGCAGCACGCGCTCGTAAGCGCCCGCGTTGATGTCCCTGAACGCCCGCTGCAATTTGCGGCCAACGATAAAGTGGTACATGATCGCCTCCAATCTTTACACAAGAAAGATCTGTATAGTGCGACGATATCTTTCTCGTGTCAAGATAACTCTATGAGCACCAAACCCTACCACCACGGCAATCTGCGCGACAGCCTGCTCGATGCCGCCACCCTGCTGCTGGCGCAGAACGGCGCGCAGGCGCTGACCTTGCGCGAGGTCGCCAAGGCGGCCGGCGTGTCGCATGCCGCGCCGTATCACCACTTCCCCAGCCGCGAGCATTTGCTGGCCGCCGTGGCGGCCCGGGCCTTCGCCGCGCTGGCCGCGGCGATGGCGGCGGCGGACGCCGATGGCGCGCGCGGCCAGGGCCTGCGGCTGATGGATATCTGCGAGGTGTATGTGGAATTTGCCCGCGCGCGGCCGGCGCAGTTCCGCCTGATGTTCGGCCCCCTGCTGGCGCAGAAATCGCGCTACCCCGAGTTGAAGCAGGCGGCGGAAGCGTCGTTCCATGTGCTGGTCACGGCGGCCACGGCCTTCGACGCGGCGCGCGGCCCGGAACTGGCGCTGACCGGCTGGAGCCTGGCGCACGGGCTGGCCAATCTGGCCATCGACGAAGCGTTCACGGATTTGCCGGTGGCGGTGCCCGCGCCGGCCGTGCTGGCGCGCGCCATGGCGGCGCGCATGCTGGGCTTACAGGGCGGCGTCGACCAGTAGCCCGGGTTGCAGCGCGCGGATGCGCAGCTCGGTGAAGTAGCCACCCGCCTCGTTGTAGCGCAGGTAGTGGCGGCCGCAATCCAGGCAGCGCGCCAGCTGGCTGCGGTTGCACGGATAATAGCGCGGCACGATGGGCGCATCGTCGCTCTCGTAGCGCGTGCCATGCGGGTGGTATTCGGCGAAGGTCGGCTCGTCGTAGGGATCGTCCATCAGCGTGCCGATTTCCTCGAAGCGGTCCAGCTCCAGCGAGGTCGGCAGCCGCTGCCAGGCTGCCAGCGACACCGCATTGCAACTGCACGGCGCAGCGATGCCGGCGGAAGCTTGAGCGAGTTGCATCAACTGGGCAAAATCAATTTTCTTCATGCCGCGATTTTACTGCACGCCGACTCAACTCAGGTAGGCGACAAAGCTGCGGGCCAGGTCCCCGGCCAACGCCTCATCCGGCTCCGGTATCACGTTATGCCACAAGGACATCGGCTCCAGCGCGATCGCTTCGATCGATGTGATGGCCTGCAGCACCGCGAATCGCAGCGCGCGCTCGGGCGAGGCGTGGCGGATCTGCCCGCGATGCACCAGCAGGCACTGCACGGACAGCTGGACATTCTCTTCCATGATGGCGCGGGCGGCGGCAACGAACGCGGTGTCGGTGTCGGCGTCGATAAACCGCGCCAGCGCGCGCAGCAGGCGCGGGTGCTGGCGGTACTGCAAAAACATCAGCCGTATCAGCGCGTCGGCGCTTGCGCGCAAGGTGGGATGCTGCAGCATCGCCGGCAGCTGGCTCTTGTTCGCCTCGTTACTGCGCTCCAGCAGGTGCAGGAAGGCCGCCCGCATCAACGCATCCTTGTTGACGAAGCGGCGATAGACGCTGGCCGGCGCGACCTCGGCCAGCGCGGCGATGCGCGGGATCACCGTACCCTCCAGCCCGTGCTCGGCCAGCGAGCGGATGGTGGCGTTCAACAGACGCTCCAGCGTGGCCTGGCTGCGCTTTTGCTGGGGCGCGGCGACGATTTTGTTTGGGCTCATGCACGGCATGATAGACAATTCCGTCGAAATATGCGAATGTAAACACACATTCACTTTTTGGGATCAATATGAACAGCCGGTTCAAGCATGTCTGGGTGGGTTCGACCATTTCGCAGCTGGGCGATGTCGGCTTCATGCTGGCCCTGCCCTGGCTGGTGCTGCGGATGACCGGCTCCAGCCTGGCGCTCGGTTCCGTCATGATGGCGCTGGCGATTCCGCGCGCGCTGCTGATGCTGCTGGGCGGCGCCGTCAGCGACCGCTTCCCCGCGCGCACGGTGCTGGCCGTGGCCTACACGGCGCAGGCGCTGTGCGTGGCGCTGATCGCCCTGCTGCTGCAGCGGCAGGCGCTGAACCTGCAGCTGCTGTATCTGATCGCCTTCTGCTTCGGCGTGGCCGACGCCTTCACCTCGCCGGCCCTGCGCGTGCTGCTGCCGGAACTGCTGCCGACGGAGCAACTGCAACGCGCCAACGCGCTGCTGCAATCGAGCATGCAGATCTGCGTGCTGGCCGGATCGGCCGTGGGCGGCCTGCTGATCGCCCATTACGGATTGCTGTTCGTCTTCATCGCCGACGCGGCCAGCTATGCCTACATCGTCATCGTGCTGCTGTGCATGGCCGCCCGCCCGCGCACGGCGACGCCCGGCGCCGAGGCCGGCGGCATCATGCCGGCCATCGCCGCCGGCCTGCGCTACGTCTGGCGCGATGCCGGACTGCGCGCCGTGCTGATCAGCTTCGCCAGCATCAATTTCTGTGCGACCGGCGCGACGCAGATCGGCCTGGTGGTGCTGGCCGGCCAGCGGCACGGTTCTTCTGGACTGGGGCTGCTGATGGCGTGCGCCGGCGCCGGCTCGCTGCTCGGCCTGGCGCTGGCCGCCAAATGGCGCTCGCCATTGACGGTGCATCGCAGCGCGGCGGCCGCGTCGTTTGCGCTCAGCCTGCTGCTGGCCGGACTGGCCTTGCCACTGCCGCTGTGGTGGGTGGGCCTGGACGCCGCCCTGCTCGGCGCGGTGGCCGGCTACGTCAACATCCAGGTGCTGAGCTGGCTGCAAGGCAGCGTGCGCAGCGATATGCTGGGTCGGACCATGAGCGTGCTGGCGCTGGCGTCGGTCGGCATCACGCCGCTGTCGCTGGCGGCGGCCGGCCTGATGGCGCAGATCGGCACCGGCGCCCTGTTCCTCGGCGCCGGCACGCTGTTGCTGCTGAGCTCCGCCGCGCTCTGGCGCCACGCGGCGCCCGCGCCGTTGGCTGAGCAGGCGTAAAAAAAGGGAGCCGAGGCTCCCTTTTGTTTTACATGATGTGGTGTCCGACCCAGAACGCCAGCGCGGCGACAAACGCCGAAGCCGGTATCGTGAAGACCCAGGCCCAGACGATGTTGCCCGCCACGCCCCAGCGCACGGCCGACATCTTCTGCGACGAACCCACGCCGACGATGGCGCCGGTGATGGTGTGCGTGGTCGAGACCGGCACGCCGAAGTGCGAAGCGATCAGCAAGGTCATGGCGCCGCCGGTTTCGGCGCAGAAGCCGCCCACCGGTTTGAGCTTGGTGATCTTCTGGCCCATGGTCTTGACGATGCGCCAGCCGCCGAACAGGGTGCCGAACGAGATCGCGCCGTAGCACGAGATCACCACCCACAGCGGCGGCGCCGACGCGTCCACCGGCACCTGGCCGACGGCGATCAGCAGCATCCAGATGATGCCGATGGTTTTTTGCGCATCATTGCCGCCGTGGCCCAGGCTGTACGAAGCGGCCGACACCAGTTGCAGGCGGCGGAACCACTTGTCGACCCGGCGCGGCGTCGAGCGCACGAACAGCCAGGACACGATCAGCATGATGATGGAGCCGAACACAAAGCCCATCAGCGGCGAAATGATGATCCACTTGACGGTCTTCAGCAGGCCGTCGCCCATCAGGGCGCTGGTGCCGGACTTGGCCACCGCGGCGCCGACCAGGCCGCCGATCAGCGCGTGCGAGGACGACGAAGGAATGCCGTAGTACCAGGTGAACAGGTTCCACACGATGGCGCCGACCAGCGCGCCGAAGATCACGTATTGATCGACGACGCCGGCATCGATGGTGCCCTTGCCCACCGTGGACGCCACGTGCAGGCCGACCACGAAGATGGCGATGAAGTTGAACAGCGCGGCCATGGCGACGGCCGTCTGCGGCTTGAGCACGCCGGTCGAGACGACGGTGGCGATCGCATTGGCGGCGTCGTGGAAGCCGTTCATGAAGTCGAACACCAGCGCCAGGCCGATCAGCAGGACCAGCACGTAGATGCTGATTTGTAGGGTATGCATATTGGACGATTCTTTTTGTAGTTATGCGTTTTCGACGATGATGCCTTCGATGATGTTGGCCACATCTTCGCAACGGTCGGTCACGGTTTCCAGGATTTCGTAGATGGCTTTCATCTTGATCAGGTTGCGCACGTCCGGTTCGTCGCGGAACAGCTTGGACATGGCGGCGCGCATCACGTGGTCGGCGTCCGATTCCAGGCGGTCGATCTCTTCGCAGATGGCGACGATCTGGCGCGAGTTGTCCATATTGTGCAGCAGGGCCACGGCTTGCTGGACCTTCTCGGTGCAGGCCAGCACCAGTTCGGCCAGGCGCTTGGCTTCCGGCGTCACCGAGTGCAGGTCGTACAGCGACACGGTCTGGCCGGCGTCTTCCAGCAGGTCGAGGATGTCATCCATGCGGGTGATCAGCTTGTGGATGTCGTCGCGGTCGATCGGCGTGATGAAGGTCTTGTGCAGCAGGTCGACGGTGGCGTAGGTGATCTTGTCGGCTTGCTTCTCGATCGATTCGATGGCGTGCACGCGGTTTTCCAGATCGTCGAAATTGGACATCAGGCCCAGCATCTCTTTTGCACCTTTGACGCACAGGTCGGCGTGCTGGTTAAACAGGTCAAAAAATTTGCCCTCGGTGGGCATCAAACGTCCAAACATTTTATTCTCCGTAAATGTGTACTGCAGATCGCCGCCCCCGGGTACGGGACGGCGTAAAGATTAGTCGCCTTGGTACAGCGCCAGATTACCGGCGTAGTTGCCAAACTTCGTGTATTGGCCGATCCAGGTCAGGCGCACCGAGCCGATCGGGCCGTTACGCTGCTTACCGATGATGATCTCGGCCGTTCCCTTATCGGGCGAGTCCGGATTGTAGACCTCGTCGCGATACAAGAAGATGATGACGTCCGCGTCCTGCTCGATAGCGCCGGATTCGCGCAAGTCGGACATGACGGGACGTTTATTGGGGCGTTGCTCCAGAGAGCGGTTCAGCTGCGACAGCGCGATCACCGGGCACTGCAACTCTTTGGCCAGGCCCTTGAGCGAGCGCGAGATTTCCGAGATCTCCGAGGCGCGGTTGTCGCCCTGGGTCGAGCCTGTCATCAGCTGCAAGTAGTCGACCACGATCAGGCCCAGCTTGCCGCATTGGCGCGACAGGCGGCGCGCGCGGGCGCGCATTTCGATCGGGTTCAGCGCCGGGGTCTCGTCGATATAGACCTGGGCGTCGTTCATTTTCTGGATGGCGTGCGTCAGGCGCGGCCAATCCTCGTCGTTCAGCTTACCGGTACGCAGGCGGTGCTGGTCCAGCTGGCCGACCGAGCCCAGCATACGCATGGCCAGCTGCACGCCGCCCATCTCCATCGAGAACACGGCGACCGGCAGGCCCTCTTCGACCGCGACGTTCTCGGCGATGTTCATCGAGAACGCGGTCTTGCCCATCGACGGACGGCCGGCGACGACCACCATGTCGCCCGGCTGCAGGCCGGAAGTCATGCGGTCGAGGTCGATCCAGCCGGTCGGCACGCCGGTGATCTCGGACTGGCTTTCGCGCGAGTACAGCTCGTCGATGCGCTCGACCACCTGGGTCAGCAGCGGCTGCACCGGTATCCAGCCGGCGGCGCCGCGGGCGCCCTGCTCGGCGATGGCGAAGATCTTCGATTCCGCCTCGTCCAGCATCTGCTTGACTTCCTTGCCCTGCGGGCTGAAGGCCTGGCCGGAGATTTCGTCGGCGACCGTGATCAGCTGGCGCAGGATGGAACGATCGCGGACGATCTCGGCATAGCGGCGGATGTTGGCGGCCGATGGCGTGTTTTGCGCCATCGCGTTCAGGTAGGTCAGGCCGCCCACGTCCTCCGCCTTGCCCAGCTGGGACAGGGTTTCAAACACGGTGATGACGTCGGCCGGACGCGAACCGTTGATCATCTTGACGATCTGCTCGAAGATGATGCGGTGGTCGTAGCGGTAGAAGTCCTCGGGGTTCATCATGTCCGCAATGCGGTCGAACGCCGCATTATCGCGCAGCAGGCCGCCGATGACGGACTGTTCTGCTTCGATGGAATGCGGCGGGACGCGGAGTGAATCTACTTGCGGATCGGAGGGGGCGTTCATGGCGCGAATTATACCTGCTTGCTTGAGCCGTATTACAAATTTATGACGAGAAAAAAGCCGGGCAAGCCCGGCTTTTTCAATGTGTTGCTATACCGACCAGACGTTGCCGTCCGGTCTGATATTAGGCGGCTTCGCCTACGACAGCAACGGTCACTTCCACCACCACGTCGGTGTGCAGAGCAACGCTGACTGGGTGCTCGCCAACGGTCTTCAGAGGACCGGTAGGCATGCGCACAGCAGCTTTTTCAACAGCGAAACCAGCTTTGGTCAGGGCTTCAGCGATGTCGAAGTTGGTGACGGAGCCGAACAGACGGCCGTCAACACCAGCTTTTTGCGAAACGTTCACGGTCATGCCGTTCAGTTTCTCGCCTTGGGCTTGGGCAGCGGCCAGCTTTTCAGCAGCAGCTTTTTCCAGTTCAGCGCGCTTGACTTCGAATTCAGCAACGGCGGACGCGGTAGCGCGGCGGGCCATTTTTTGCGGAATCAGGAAGTTACGTGCGTAACCGTCTTTAACTTTAACGACTTCACCCAGGTTGCCCAGGTTGACGACTTTTTCTAACAGAATGATTTGCATAGTTCTTCTCCAGGATCTTATCTAGACGACGCGATTAAGCGTGGTGCAGATCGGTGTAAGGCAGCAGCGCGAGGTAGCGAGCGCGCTTGATTGCGGTGTCAACTTGGCGCTGGTAGTGCGCTTTGGTACCGGTCAGACGTGCTGGCATGATTTTGCCGTTTTCCTGGACGAAGTCTTTCAGGGTGTCGACGTCTTTGTAGTCAACCTGTTCAACGTTTGCTGCGGTGAAGCGGCAGAACTTCTTACGCTTGAACAGTGGATTTTGTTGCTTGCGCTTTTCTTTCAGCTTGAGCTTGTTTTTGTCGAACTTTTTACCGAATGCCATTTTAGGCTCCTGTATCTAAATTGAGCTGTCTGGGACAGCACTAAAATCAATGATGTGAAACACCAGGCTTTTGCTATTGCGATTCTTCTTGTTCAGGAACCCGGTGAACTGATACATGCCGGCCAGTGGCGCCTGACTGAAGCGGCCTGAAATCTCGCCCGCGGCAACCGCGGAAATTTCAAACTCGCTCAATCGGGCAATGCCTGCCTCCATCTGCTGCGACCGGTGCTGGAGTACAGCATTGACGATCGGCATGCCGGCCGGGGTGTAGCGCAAGGCGTCCCGTTCGGCGATGAGGGCAATAAACTGGAGCTGGTTCAGCTCGGTTCCTGACAACAATTAGGCCGCAGGAGCAGCAGCAACTGCTGGAGCTTCGGTGCGATGCGATTTCGCTGCATCTTCACGTTGTACCGACTTCATCATCGGCGAAGGAGCGGTTTCCGCTTTCTTCATCTTGACGGTCAGGTGACGCAGCACGGCATCATTGAATTTGAAGGCGGTTTCCAGCTCGACCAGGGTCTCGTTGTCGCATTCGATGTTCATGCAGATGTAGTGTGCTTTAGCCAGTTTCTGGATCGAGTAAGCCATCTGACGACGACCCCAATCTTCAACACGGTGCACGGCGCCGCCGCGGGTAGTAACCGAGGTCTTGTAACGCTCGATCATGGCGGGCACTTGCTCGCTCTGGTCCGGGTGGACGATAAATACTATTTCATAGTGACGCATACAAACTCCCTTAAGGACTGTGAATATAGCCCACCCTGGCGTCAAGACAGGTGTGGGAAGAGGTAAGCCCGCGACTATATCAGCTTTTCCGGCAAAAAACAATCCGGGGTCAAGTCTGACATTTGGACACGACCTCGACCGTAGTGCGTCGCTACGGTCGAGGTCGTGTCCAAATGTCAGACTTGACCCCACCATGAATTTATTTCGCGCAAAGCAACAAATTCCCTTGCATTTCGCTTCACACTGTACAAAAATACAGACTGTCTATATACACAGGCCCAAAGCACTCTATGATCAAGCTCACCGCAAGACAGGAACAAATTCTCAATCTGATCAAGGATGCCATCGAGAACACCGGCTTCCCGCCGACCCGCGCCGAGATCGCCAACGAACTGGGCTTCAAATCCGCCAACGCGGCCGAGGAGCATCTGCAGGCGCTGGCGCGCAAGGGCGCGATCGAGATCGCCGCCGGCACCTCGCGCGGCATCCGCCTGCTGGGCGTGCACGCCGAACCGGCCACGCCGAAAGTACCGGTGTCGCTGATGATGTCGCTGCCGCTGATCGGCCGCGTGGCCGCCGGCTCGCCCATCCTGGCGCAGGAAAACCTGGAAACCAGCTACAGCGTCGACCCGGCCATGTTCTCCTCCCGCCCGGACTACCTGCTCAAGGTGCGCGGCGAGTCGATGCGCGACGCCGGCATCATGGACGGCGACCTGCTGGCCGTGAAGAAAGTGGACAGCGCCAAGAATGGCCAGATCGTCGTGGCCCGCATCGGCAACGACGTCACGGTCAAGCGCTACAGGAAGACCGGCTCCACCGTGGAGCTGCTGCCGGAAAACCCGGACTTCAAGATCATCAAGGTCGATCCTGAAGCGGACGAGTTCGCGCTGGAAGGCCTGGCGGTCGGCCTGATGCGCAGCTGGCACTAAGCCTTACATAGCCATAGGCTTCGGCACGATAAGCGGGAAGGCGCTGTTCAGCGCCCGCCTGGCGATATCGTCCGAGCCCATGTGCGAATTCGACATCAGCACCACGCCCCGCTGCGTGCCGGTGTCGAAGCCGATATACGTACGGTAGCCGCCCGTGCCGCCGTTATGCCAGACGATGTGCGAACCGTGCTGCTCCAGCACATGCCACCCCAGCGCCACCGACGCGCCCTCCCTGCCCTCGATCGCATGACGCGGCCGATGCGCCGCCTGCATCGCGCCGTATAGCGGCGTCTTCAGCAATCCCATATTGGCCCCGACAAACTTCAGCATGTCCGCCGTCGACGAGCGCAGCGCGCCCATGCCCGCCAGCACCGGCATGTCCCAGTTGACCGCGACCACGCCCGGCATGCCGTAGCCGATGGCCAGATGCCGGCGCATGGCGGGCGTCAGCGCGACGGCCGTGCTGCTCATGCCCAGCGCGCCGGTGATGCGCTGGCGCACCAGGGCTTCGTAATCGACGCCGGCGCGCAGCGCCAGCGCATGGCCCAACAGGCCGACGCCGGCATTCGAATATTCGTAACGTTCGCCCGCCGCGCGCGCAGGCGTAAAGCCGTGCACAAATTCGTACAGCTGCGGCGCCGTGTAATCGGCGAAGGGATTGTCGTCATCCTTGGGCGCCAGGTTGGAAGGAATGCTTGGGATGCCGGACACCTGCGACGACAGGTCCGCCAGCGTGATCTGCCTTCCGCCGAAAGCCGGCGGCGCCGCTGCAGCCGGCAGGTAGCGCGCCACCGGATCGGCCAGGTTCACTTCGCCGCGCAGAGCCATGTCGCTCAGGATCGTGGCGGTGAACACCTTGGTGATGGAGCCGATCTCGTAGACCGAATCCGCATCGACAGGCGCCCCGCCCTCGCTCAGGCTGCCGTAGGCCAGCACATGGCTACCCTTGGCGTCGATGATGCCGATCACCATGCCGGTGCCGGCGTGGTCGACATCGACGCGGGTTTTCATCATGGCGAGCAACTCGGCGTCGCTGGCCGGGGCCGCTTGCGCGGCGGCGGCCAGCAGCGCGCCGCCAAGCAGGGCGAGCATGTGCTTCAGGGGGAATGGGGTAGTCATGCCGCGCAGACTAGCAAACTTCCAGCGGCGACGGACAGACAATATTGCGTCAATTCCTGCCAAACGGCGGCTGCTCAGCGCTTGCCGGCCGTTACCGGCAGGTGCGGCAGCTCGCGCGCGCTCAAGGCGATGTCGCCGCGCCGGCCTTCCCACGCGGCCTCCGCCACCGTGACCGCGTCGGCCTGACGCTTGGCGTCGTCGGCCACCTGGACGAACACCTGGCTCATCAGCGTTTGCGCGGCGCTCATCTCATCGTCGGTCATCAGGTCGGCCAGATCGGCGGGGATGCTCTTGCCGACCGGTAGCGCAGCGTTGTAGTTGGCAAGGAACCTGTCGTAGCAGGCGCGCCACGCGGCCAGCGTCTGCGCCACCGCTGCGCGGCCGGCCGTGGCCGGGCGCATCGGAATGTAGGGCGGCTGGCATTCGAAGCGGGCCAGGGCAATATCGGCGCCGTCGTAGTGGCTGGTGTAGTACTCGATCTCGGCTTGCCGGGCCAGGCGGCGCGTCGGCTCTTCGGCAAGGGCGTTACTCGACAGCACGGTCAAAGCCAGAACCCATGCTGCTCTCATGACGCCTCCCCCGTGCTTAGTAAAATTGAAAGCTTAGATTATCACAACCGGCGACAGGGATCAGCAAGCTTCCAGCGCGCAGGTGAAATCATCCAACAGATCGTCGGTATCCTCGATGCCCACCGACACCCGTATCAGCGATTCGGCGATGCCCATCGAAGCGCGACGCTCGGCGCCCATCTCGAAGAAGATGGTGTGCGCCACCGGGATGATCAGCGTGCGCGTATCGCCCAGGTTGGAGGCCGGGATCGCCAGCTTCAGGCGGTTCAGGAAATCGAAGCAATCGATGCCGTCCTTCAGCTCAAAGCTCAGCAGCGAGCCGAAGCTGCGGAACAGTTCGCTGGAGATCGCGTGCTGCGGGTGCGAGGCCAGGCCAGGGTAGTAGACGGCCGCCACGCGCTCGTCCGATTCCAGCAACCTGGCCAGCGCCAGCGCATTGGCGCTGGTGCGTTCCATGCGCAGCGCCAGCGTCTCGGCGCCGACGGCGATGTGGTGGGCCGCTTCCGGCGCCAGCGAGGAACCGAAGTCGCGCAAGCCCTTGGCGCGGATCTGCGCCAGGCCCCATTGCAGCGGCGCGGCTTTCTTGTAGTTCTCGTAGATGTTGGGGAAGCGGGTCCAGTCGTAGGCGCCGGTATCGGTCAGGCTGCCGCCCAGCGCGTTGCCGTGGCCGCCGATCGACTTGGTCAGCGCGTTGACCACCAGCCCGGCGCCGACCGACTTCGGACGGAACAGGTAAGGCGTGGTCATGGTGTTGTCGACGATGTAGAGGATGCCGCGTTGCTGGCACAGCTCGCCGATGCGCTTCAAATCCGCCACTTGCGTGCGCGGGTTGGCAATGGTTTCGACGAACACCACGCGGGTCTGCTCGGTGATGGCGGCGGCGACGTTGGCGACATCGGTGGCGTCGACAAACGACACGCCCACGCCCTGCGCCATGGTGGTCTGCCACAGGCTGTTGGTGTTACCGAACAAGAACGACGACGACACCACGTGATCGCCCGCGCGCAGCAGCGACTGGAACACGGCGCCGATCGCGCCCATGCCGGTGGCGAAGCAGATCGTGCCGACGCCCTGCTCCATCTTGTTGACCTTGTCTTCCAGCGCGGAGATGGTCGGATTGCCCTGGCGGCCGTAGCGGAAGCCCGGCTCCTTGCCCTGGAATACCGAGGCCAGCTGGCGCGCGTCGGCGTAGCCGAAGGCGACCGAGGTGTGGATGGGCTTGTGCAGCGAACCGTGCTCGATGCCCTTCTGGCGATCGTTGTGCAGGATGGTGGTGGTGAAGCCGTAGTTTTTCTTGTCGTTCATATTCAAGCAGTCAAAAAAAAAGCCCGGTGCGGAGTGATCCGCACCGGGCGCGACATCAGCCTTCGGCGGTCGCGAGATTCAGATTCAGTTGCGAGCGGCCCGCATCTTCGGGGCCGGCGGCCTTCGGATGGTGGCGCGCGTATTCCAGCTTGTCCAGGTAGTCCTTGGAGATGTCGCCGGTGACGTAGACGCCGTCGAAGCACGAAGCCTCGAAGTTCTTCAGCGCCGGATTGACGTCGGAGATGGCGCGCTTCAACGCGTCGATGTCCTGGTACACCAGGTGATCGGCGGTGATCTCGCGGCAGACTTCCTCGGTGCTGCGGCCGTAGGCGATCAGCTCGTCGCGGGTAGGCATGTCGATGCCGTACACGTTGGGGAAGATCACCGGCGGCGCCGCCGAAGCGAAGATCACCTTCTTGGCGCCGGCTTCGCGCGCCATCTGCACGATCTCGCGGCTGGTGGTGCCGCGCACGATGGAGTCATCCACCAGCAGCACGACCTTGTCCTTGAACTCGGAAGCGATGGCGTTCAGCTTCTGGCGCACCGACTTCTTGCGCGCAGCCTGGCCCGGCATGATGAAGGTACGGCCGATGTAGCGGTTCTTGATGAAGCCTTCGCGGTATTCCACGTTCAGCGCCAGCGCCAGCTGGATCGCGGCGGGACGCGACGAATCCGGAATCGGCATGACGACGTCGATCTCGCCATCCTTGAATTCGCGCTTGATCTTCTCGGCCAGGTACTCGCCCATTTTCAGGCGGGTGGCGTAGACGGAAGCGCCGTCGATGACGGAATCCGGACGCGCCAGGTAGACGAACTCAAACACGCAAGGGTTCAGCGACGGATTGTCCGCGCACTGGCGCGAGTGCAGCTGCTTGTCGGCGTCGATGAAGACGGCCTCGCCCGGCGCGATGTCGCGCACGAAGCGGAAGCCCATGCCTTCCAGCGCCACGGACTCGGAAGCGATCAGGTACTCGGCGCCCTGCTCGGTTTCATTGATGCCCAGGCACAGCGGACGGATGCCGAACGGATCGCGGAAGGCCAGCAGGCCGACGCCGGCGATCTGCGCCACGGCGGCGTAGCCGCCGCGCACGCGGCGATGCAGCACGGTCACGGCTTCGAAGATGGTGTCGGCGTCGATCGAGATGCCGGTGGTGGCTTTCTGGATCTCGTGGGCCAGCACGTTCAGCAACACTTCCGAATCGGAATCGGTGTTGATGTGGCGGCGGTCGTTCTGGAACATTTCTTTCTTGAGCTGTTCCCAGTTGGTCAGGTTGCCGTTGTGCGCCAGCGTGATGCCGAACGGCGCGTTGACGTAGAACGGCTGCGCCTCTTCCTCGCTCGACGAGCCGGCGGTTGGATAGCGGCAGTGACCGATGCCGGAATTGCCTTGCAGCGTACGCATGTTACGGGTACGGAAAACGTCACGAACGAGGCCGTTGGCCTTGTGCATGGCGAACATGCTGCTGTGATTGGTCGCGATACCTGCCGCATCCTGGCCGCGGTGCTGCAGCAGCAGCAATGCGTCATACAGCAGTTGATTGACAGGTTGATGGGATACGACGCCGACGATGCCACACATGATGTTGCTCCTGGACTTGGTGCTACAGATTTAAAGAATTCAAAAATTCACATGCTGCGCCATGGCAGCGGGAAGAAAGGCTTTCACCGTATGCGCTCCGGTCTCCGCGAGCGGACTCAATAGCGCATCCTTCCAGAATGCTTGTTGCGGTATCGACGTCATCCCGCACAGGATGACACCGGCCAGCACAATGACCAGGCCGCGGCCGAAGCCGAACACCATGCCCAGCGCGCGGTCGACGATGCTGAGGCCGCCGGCATCGAGCAAGGCGCCCAGCGCCATGGACAGCAGGCCCATCAAAATCCGCACACCGATAAACAGTGCGATAAAGGCAAGGATCAGGCGCAGCACCTCGCCCGGCACCACCGGCGGCAGCATCTGCGCCAGCGCGGCGGCGTAGGCGTTGGCGACCACGAAGGCCACCACCCAGCTTGCCAACGACAACACTTCCTTCACCAAGCCGCGCATCATGCTGATGATGACCGACGCGACCAATACAAACATCACCAGGTAATCAAAGATCGTCACGTCGGGCAGCCTGCTGGATCAAACGGTTTCGAGACGGCCGCTCAGGCCCATCGCGGTCAGCTTGGCCCGCACTTTCTCGGCTTCGTCCTTGTTGGTGAACGGCCCCACGCGCACGCGGGTGATGTCGCCGGACGGCGTCTTCTGCGTGAAGGAGCTGATGCCGGCTTTCTTGAGCTTGTCGCGCAGCTCGTCCACCTTGCCCTGGTCGCTCAGCGCGGCCACTTGCAGGACGAATTTCTGGCCCGTTTCGGCGGCGGCGGCAGGCTTGGCGGCGGCCTTGCCTTCCAGGATGGCCAGCGCGCGCGCGTCTTCCGAGGTGGCGGCCGGCTTGGCGCTGTCGGCCTGCTTGGCGGCCTTGGCTTCGGCCAGCTTGCGTTCGGTTTCCTTGGCGTCGGCCTTGGCCTTGGCTTCGGCTTTCACCTCGGCTTGCTTGCGTTCGATTTCAGCCTTGTAGTCGGCGTCCTGGCGGGATTTGGCTTCGTTATCGGCCTTGTTTTTGGCGATGGCTTCCGCCTTGGCCTCGGCCTTGAGCCTGGCTTCGGCCTTCAGCTCGGCTTCACGCTTGAGGGCGTCAGCCTTGGTGGTGTCGACCTTGACGGGCGCGACGGCCGGCGGCGTGGCCGGCGCGGCGGCGGCCAGCGCGGCTGCCGGCGCGGCGGCGGCCGGTTTGGCCGGTTTGACGTCCTCGACGATTTCTTCCCTGCTGTCCAGCGCGGCGCTCTGGGCTACCGGTGCGGCGGCAGGCGCGGCTTCGGCCGGCTTGTCCTTGGCGGGGATTTTGATTTCGATATCGGACGACAGCGGCTTGGGTTCGGAATCGAGCACCATCGGCAGGCCGATGGCGACGCCCAGCGCCAGCGCGATCGCGCCGACCAGGCGGCGGCGTGCGCGTTTCTTTTCCGGCAACACCGGGTCGTCCGCTTCGCGGTCTTTGCTGCGGCGGGATTTGGCGGAACCATCCGCCGACGAGGCGCGCTTGGAGCGTGCGCGCTCCGTCGCGTCCTGGTCATCTGCGCTGGTGTAATAGCCGCTGTCCTGACCAGCCGACTCTTGCTTGTTTTTACCGAGTTTCGAGAACAAGCCCATGCGTGATTTCAGTCCTGTGCGTTCAATGAAATGCGGATTTTCGCGCCGCCATGACGCCGGCGACCGTGAGGAAAGATCCAAAGACCACAATTCTATCATTCTCCCCGGCTCGGCTGATCGCATTTGCATACGCGGCAGCCGGATCGTCGAAGATATTGATGGTGCGCTCGGCTTTTTCTTCCTGCACGATCTGCACCTTGGCAGCCAGTTCCGAGGCGCTGGCGGAGCGCGGCGACGGCAGCGTGGCCAGGCACCAGTGGTCCACGTGCTCGGACATGGCGGCGATCACGCCGTCGATATCCTTGTCGTGCATGGAGCCGAACACGGCGTAGGTGTAGGGGTGGAAGCCCATGTTGCCGAGGTTCTGGTTCAGCGCCGAGGCCGCGTGCGGATTGTGCGCCACGTCCAGGATCACGGTCGGGCGGCCAGGCAGCACCTGGAAACGGCCCGGCAGTTCCACCGTCACCAGGCCGGTGCGCACTTCCTGCGCGCCCACCGGCAGCTCCAGCTTCAGCGCTTCCAGCGCGGCCAGCACGGCCGAGGCGTTGAGGATCTGATTGGCGCCGCGCAGGCTAGGATAAGCCAGCGAATTGCGGCGCTGCGAGCGGCCGCCGTAGTTCCACTGCTGCTTGTCGCCGGAATAATTGAAATCGCGGCCCATCAACCACAGGTCGGCGCCAATGGCATTGGCGTGGTCGATCAGCGACTGCGGCGGCACCGGGTCCGAGCAGATCGCGGTTTTACCGGCGCGGAAGATGCCGGCCTTCTCGAAGCCGATCGCCTCGCGGGTATCGCCCAGGTAGTCGGTATGGTCGATGTCGACGCTGGTGACGATGGCGACGTCGGCATCGACGATGTTGACCGCGTCCAGGCGGCCGCCCAGGCCCACTTCCAGGATCGCGACATCCATGCCGGCACCCGCGATCAGGTGCATGATGGCCAGCGTAGTGAATTCGAAATACGTCAGCGGGGTATCGCCGCGCACCGCCTCGACCGCGTTGAAGGCGGCCACCAGCACTTCGTCGCTGGCCAGCTCGCCGTTGATGCGGGCGCGCTCGTTAAAGTCCAGGAAGTGCGGCTTGATGTACAGGCCGACCTTGTAGCCGGCGCGCATCAGCACCGATTCCAGCATGGCGCAGGTCGAACCCTTGCCGTTGGTGCCGGCCACCATGATGACGGGGCAGCTGAAACTCAGCTGCAGACGCTCCTTGACCGCGAGTACGCGGTCCAGGCCCATGTTGATGACGGTTTCGGCATGGCGCGATTCAAGCAGCGCAAGCCAGGCGGGCAAAGTAGTTGGGAGGTTCGACATGATGATGGCTCAGAAATGAAAAACGGCGCGCAGGCCGGCATGATAGCCGATTGCGCGCCGTTGCGTGAGGGAGTCGCTTGGCGGTTGCTTCAAAATGAGCGCAGCAAGGCGCGGTGGCGAAGACAGTGCGTTAGCACGGCGAGACACCGCAACGCCGCTGCGGTCTTTTTGAAGCGACCGCTTTAGGCCAGCACTTCCACCGCTTGATTTTGCAGCAACGCCATCAGGCGGGCGATTTCTTCGCGCATCTTGCGGCGGTCGACGATCATGTCGACGGCGCCCTTGGTGACGAGGAACTCGGCGCGCTGGAAGCCTTCCGGCAGTTTCTCGCGCACGGTGTTTTCGATCACGCGCGGGCCGGCGAAGCCGATCAGCGCTTTCGGCTCGGCGATCACGACGTCGCCCATGAAGGCGAACGAGGCGGACACGCCGCCCATGGTAGGGTCAGTCAGCACGCTGATGAACGGCAGCTTCTTGTCGGACAGCTTGGTCAGCATGGCGGTGGTTTTCGCCATTTGCATCAGCGACAGCAGGCCCTCTTGCATGCGGGCGCCGCCGGTGGCGGTGATGCAGATGAACGGCACTTTCTGTTCCAGGGCCACTTGCGCGCCGCGCACGAAGCGCTCGCCGACCACGGAACCCATGGAGCCGCCCATGAATTCGAATTCGAAGCAAGCCACCACGCAAGGCAGGCTCATGATGGCGCCGCCCATGACGATCAGCGCATCGGTCTCGCCGGTGGCTTCCATGGCTTGTTTGAGGCGGTCGGGGTATTTCTTGCTGTCTTTGAACTTCAGCGTATCGACTGGCAGGGTGTCCATGCCGACTTCATAGCGGCCGCCGGCGTCGAGCAGGCTGTCGAGGCGTTCACGGGCGCGGATGCGCATGTGATGGTCGCATTTCGGGCAAACGTGCAGGTTCGATTCCAGATCGGTGCGGTACAGGACGGCTTCGCAGGACGGGCATTTGACCCACAGGCCCTCGGGCATGGTCTTGCGTGCGGCAGCGTCGGAACGCTGGATACGTGGGGGCAGCAGTTTTTCCAACCAACTCATAAATTCTCCTTGCAGCTAACTTGTGGCCGAAGTGTAGCCGTTTCTTGCCCCCCTGTCGAACTTTGCTGTACAACAATTTTTAAGGTTCGTCATGGAATTGATGGGTTTTTAGAGGGAATCACCTACTGACTCCTTTGCTTGTTCGGCATTCAAGACGGGCAAATCCAGCGGAATTCTGTAACCGGCACAGGCGATATTTCTCAAATACAACTCTATGATCCGATGCGCCGGCCAGCCAAATTCATCGCCGATTTTCTGAAAATAGTTGATGGTATCGTTAGGCAAACGCAGAGGCAGCTCACGCGTCAACAGCTCGATGAAAGGGTTCGGCACCGTAACGCACTTGGCAACATCGATCTCGTCCTCGCACATGGCTTCACTCCCAAAAATATAGTCGTACTTCCAATGCATTGGCTTTGCGAGCAGAAAAAATTCGGACGGCGTCATTGCCGCGAAAACAATAGCATACCGTCAACAATCTACCTCGATCACTAACACCGATATTGATAAACCTGTCCTCATCGTCCGAGTGTTCGATGTCAGCGAAAGACCTTGCGCGGCCATCCCGAAATACCGATTCTGCCTCATCGAAACTCACGCGATGCTTTTGCAAGTTAGCCTTGGCCTTGCGGGCATCCCATTCGAAGCGCACGACCGCTCCCCTTCAACATAGTCAGTTCTTAACTATGTATCAAGGTGAGCGGTCGAGATTTGCGGGAGGTCAGGCGTCGAGGGCGGTGCGGATGCTGGTGACGAAGGCTTGTACGGCGGCGACGGCGCCGTCTTTGCCGGCACTTTCGATTTCCTGGATGATGCGGCTGCCGATGACGACCGCGTCGGCCACCTCGGCCACGGCGCGCGCGGTGGCGCCGTCGCGGATGCCGAAGCCTACGCCGATCGGCAACTCCACATGCCGGCGGATCGCCGTCAAGCGCTCAGCCACTTCCACCGTGTCGATATTGCCGGCGCCCGTCACGCCCTTCAGCGAGACGTAGTAGCTGAAACCGCCACCCACCTTGGCCACCTGCGCGATGCGCGCTTCGGTCGAGGTCGGCGCCAGCAGGAAGATCAGGTCCAGCCCGGCGGCGCGCATGGCGGCCGCGAACTCTTCGCACTCTTCCGGCGGGTAATCGACCACGATGGCGCCATCCGCACCCACCGCCTTCGATTTGGCGATGAACGCCGCCGCGCCGATGCGCTCGATCGGATTGGCATAGCCCATCAGCACCACCGGCGTGGTCTGGTTGGTCTTGCGGAATTCCGCCACGTAGCCGAACACGTCGTGGATGCCGACGCCGTTGGCCAGCGCCCGCTCGCAGGCGCGCTGGATCACCGGGCCTTCGGCCATCGGATCGGAGAACGGCACGCCGAGCTCCAGGATGTCGGCGCCGCCGGCCACCATGGCGTGCATCAGCGGCACGGTCGACTCCGGCGACGGATCGCCGGCGGTGATGAAGGTGACGAGCGCGGTTTTGTTGTGCGCCTTCAGGGCGCTGAAAGTTGCTGCGATTTTGGACATGTCGTTTTCCTTAGTTGAAGTTCAAACCCATACGTTCTGCAACCGTATGCATGTCCTTGTCGCCCCGGCCCGACAGGTTGGCCAAAATGATTTTATCTTTCGGCATGGTCGCCGCCAGCTTGGCCGCGTACGCCAGCGCGTGCGACGATTCCAATGCCGGGATGATGCCTTCGATATGGCAGCAGTCGTGGAAGGCCTTCAGCGCTTCCTCGTCCGTGATCGATACGTACTCGGCGCGGCCGCTATCCTTCAGGTAAGCGTGCTCCGGCCCCACGCCCGGGTAGTCCAGACCGGCCGAGACCGAATGCGTCTCGATGATCTGGCCGTTCTGGTCCTGCAGCAGATAGGTGCGGTTGCCGTGCAACACGCCCGGATAGCCCTTGGTCAGCGAAGCGGCGTGCTTGTCGCCGTCCAGCCCCTCCCCCGCCGCCTCGACACCGATCAGGCGCACCTGTTTCTGGTCGATGTACGGATAGAAGATGCCCATCGCGTTGGAGCCGCCGCCGATGCAGGCGACCACGCAGTCGGGCTGGCGGCCGGTCATTTCCGGCATCTGCACCAGGCATTCCTCGCCGATCACCGACTGGAAGTCGCGCACCAGCATCGGGTAAGGATGCGGGCCAGCCACGGTGCCGATGATGTAGAAGGTGTTTTCGATATTCGTGACCCAGTCGCGCATCGCTTCGTTGAGCGCGTCCTTCAGGGTCTTGGAGCCGGACTCCACCGGCACCACGGTCGCGCCCAGCAGCTTCATGCGGTAGACGTTCTGCGCCTGGCGCTTGACGTCCTCGCTGCCCATGTAGACCACGCACTCCAGGCCGAAGCGGGCGCAGATGGTCGCCGTGGCGACGCCGTGCTGGCCCGCGCCGGTCTCGGCGATGATGCGCGGCTTGCCCATGCGCTTGGCCAGCAGGGCCTGGCCGATGACGTTGTTGATCTTGTGGGCGCCGGTGTGGTTCAGGTCTTCGCGCTTGAAGTAGATCTGCGCGCCGCCGGCCAGTTCGGACCAGCGCTTGGCGTGATAGATCGGCGACGGCCGGCCGACAAAGTGCTTGAGCTCGTAGCGGAACTCGTCGAGGAAATCGGGATCCTTGCTGTAGCGCTCATAGGCTTCGTTGAGCTCGGCAAGCGCGTAGGTCAGGGTTTCGGCGACGA
Source organism: Duganella sp. HH101 (assembly GCF_001758795.1). Classification (NCBI taxonomy): domain Bacteria; kingdom Pseudomonadati; phylum Pseudomonadota; class Betaproteobacteria; order Burkholderiales; family Oxalobacteraceae; genus Duganella; species Duganella sp. HH101. The sequence goes on from NZ_LRON01000026.1 coordinate 35,784, forward strand.
AGGAGCCGCCGTAGGGGCCGAAATGGCCCTTGGCATCGGGCAGGTGGTAGTCTTTAGCGTGGAACAGCGGCTTTGGTGGGGTGTTCATCATGATGGGCTTCGCTTTCTTTCATGGCATCTCCGGCCCGCACCGCCGCGACAAAGTCGGCGATCTTGCGGGCATCCTTGATCCCCTTGGACGCTTCGACACCACTGCTGATGTCGACGGCGTAGGGGCGTACACGTACCACCGCGTCAGTCGCGTTGTGTACGCTCAAGCCACCACTTAAAACGACCCGAGGCGCGAGATCTTTTGGAATGAGAGACCAATCAAAACCCTTTCCTGCGCCACCATAGGCATCCACATAGGTATCCAGCAACAGGCTGGTGAACAAGGGACTGGCGGCGCGGCATAGCTGCTCGTATTCTAGCAAATCGGACGGCTGTGTGTCAGGTTTGACGCGGAACACCCGCATGAACTGTCGCCCGGCCGCCGCAGCGATGGCGGCCGACTGCGCCGCCGTCTCATCGCCGTGCAGCTGGATCAGCGAAATCGGCGCCACCTTGCAGGTGGCCGCCACCTCTTCCGGCGTGGCGTTGACGAACAAGCCGGTGCAGGTAATGAAGGGCGGCAAGGCGCGCATCAGTTCGGCGGCCTGCGCCGGCGTGACGTAGCGCGGGCTCTTCGGGTAGAACACGAAGCCGATCGCATCGGCGCCGGCAGCCACCACGGCTTGCACATCTTCCACGCGGGTCAGCCCGCAGATCTTGATACGGGTACGCATAGCATTCCTTAAAACCAGGGCAGCGCGCTGGTGGTTTCCAGCGGCAATTCCCATTTGGGGTCGTAGTCGATTTTCGCCAGGTAGAGGCCGTCCGGCATGAAGGTCGGCGCGGCGGCGTGGCGGTCCTTGGTTTCCAGCAGCTGGCCCAGCCATTCCGGCCGCTCGCGCCCGGTACCGATGTAGACCAGCGAGCCGACCAGGTTGCGCACCATGTGGTGCAGGAAGGCGTTGGCGGTGATGGTGAACACCACCAGTTCGCCATGGCGCTTGATCTGGATGTCATGCATCAGCTTGACCGGCGACTTGGCCTGGCACTGCGCGGCGCGGAAGGCGGTGAAGTCGTGCCAGCCCAGCAACGGCGGGATGGCTTGCCGCATCAGCTCCACGTCCAGCGGACGGAAGCAGAAACCGGCCCGCCCCTCCAGCAGCGGCGAGCGGGTCGGATTGTTGTACAGCACGTAGTGATAGGTGCGGGCGCGGGCGCTGAAGCGGGCGTGGAAGAAGTCGTTGACGCCCGGGTCGCCGTCGAGCTGCTTGGCCCAGCGCACGGCGATCGACGGCGGCAGGAAGGCGTTGACGCCGCGCACCCAGGAATGGGTGTCGCGCACCAGCTCGGTGTCGAAGTGCACCACCTGTTCCAGCGCGTGCACGCCGGTGTCGGTGCGGCCGGCGCAGGTGGTGGCCAATGGCACCCTGGCGAATTTCTCCAGCGCCTGTTCCAGCTTGTCCTGGACCGTGTGGCCGTCCGCCTGCTTCTGGTAGCCGTTCCACGCGGTTCCGTCGTACTGGACGCCGATTGCTATCCGTTTCAATTGCTGCCCGATGTAATGTCTGAGTCAGCCATTATATACGGAGCCGCCTTACCCCAATTGGGCGCGCATGGCGTTGGCCTTGGCGATCTGGTCGTCGCTGCCGCCGCGCAGCACTTCGTCCAGCAGTTCGCGCGCGCCTTCCTTGTCGCCGATCTCCTGGTAGGCGATCGCCAGGTCCAGCTTGGTGTCCATTTCCATGTGGTGGGCCGACAGGTTGTCGTCGCGCACATGGCCTGGCGCTGCGTCGGACGCGGCGGCCGTGCCGGCGCCGCCCAGTGCGGTGTCCAGGTCGAGGTCGATGCCGGACAGGTCGAACTCCTGCGCCGCAGGGGCGGGCGCCGGAGCCACCTCTTCCGCCTCGGGCAGCGCGAAGTCGTCGATATCCACTTCGCCGGCAGGCGCCGGTGCCGGCATGGCCGGCACTTCGGGTATGTCAAAGTTCATCAAGTCCAGGTCCAGCGGATCGCTGCTGGCGGACGGCAGGCTGGACGCGGCTGGCGCCGGGGTGGCCTCGACCGGCAGGTCCAGGCCGAAGTCCATGCCCAGGTCTTCCACAGGCGCGGGTGCCGGGGCTGGCTCGGCCGGGGCCGGGGCGTCGAAGGCCAGGTTGAAGGCGTCTTCCGGCAGCGCTTCCGGCTCGGCGGCCGGGGCTGGCGCAGGCGCGGCGGCGGTCGGCTCGAAGCTCAGGCCGCCCAGGACGAAGTCCATCAGGTTGTCGGATTCCGCCGCCACCGAGGCCGGCGACACGGAGGCGTCGGCGGCTTGCGGCAAGGCGGTGTCCATGTCGCTGCCGAAGTCCATGGAGTTGTCGGCGGCGGCAGGCGGGGCGTCGAAGCCCAGGTCCAGGTCCAGGCCGCCAGCGGCAGGTACCGGGGCCGGTGCAGGAGCGTCGAAATCGCTGGCGAAGTCGGATGCGCTGAAGGCGGCGGCGCCAGCGGCTACACCGGCGGCGGCAGCGGCCGGCGCGGCGGCGAACATGGTGGAACCGTCGCCGTCGGCGGATGCGGCGGCGCCTTCGGAATACAGCGGATTGTGCGGATCCAGCGTCAGGCCCATGGCGGCGGCCTGCGCCCACTCGTCGCCCTGGCCGCGCGTCAGCGCATACAGCTCGGAAGCCTGGGTTTCAAACGAGCGCGGGTCTTTGCGGGTGACGTAGATTTCCAGCAGCTTCAGGCGGACGGCGTGGCGTTCCGGATGGCTGCGCAGCGCTTCCTTCAGGATTTCCTCCGCCTGGGCGTCGCGGCCGTAGGCGATGTAGACGTCCGCCTCCGCCACCGGATCGACCTCGTTGGTATCGAGCTGGCTGGCCGATGGCGCGAAGTTGGAATTGAAGACGCTGTTGTTGGTGTCGACGCTCTGGCCGCCGGCCTCGGCGATCAGCACCTGAGACGGCATCGCGGTATCGCCGAGGATGCTGGTTTCCTCCTTCGGCACTTCAAATTTCTTGCGGCGGCGCGAAGCGATGAACGCGCCTGCGGCGGCCAGCAAACCGGCGCCTGCCAGGCCCACGTACTGCAGGTTGTCCATCAGCGTTTCGAACAGGCTAGGCTCCAGCTTTTTCGGCGGGATCACCAGCGTGCGCTTGGGCTTGGGCGGTACCGACGCTTCGGCCGAGACCGAAGTCGAGGCCGGCATCGAAGCCGCCGCCGAGGCGGAAGCCGACGGCTTGACGTTTTCCGCGCCGGCCTTGTTCTTGACCGACATCAGGTTTTCCAGATCGCGGACGTTCTTTTCCAGTTCCTTGGTGCGCGCGGCGGCCTCGTCCATTTCCTTCTGGCGGGCGATCTTGTCTTCCACGGCCAGGCCGGTCTTGCCTTCGACCGGCGCGCTGGAGGTGGCTTTCGACAGCGTCAGCTTGTCCTTGGCGGTGTTGACGGCGCTGGGCTTTTCTTCCACCTTGGCGGTGATCTTGCCCGAGACGTTCTGGGTCGCATCCGGCTCCTTGGCCGGCGTGCTGTTGGCGACCTGCCCCGCCAGCTTGGCGCGATAGGCGTTGAAGTCGGCCGCATGCGCCACCACCACGCCGCGCGCCTCGCCTTCCGGCGCGCTGTTGCGGATCGTGTCGGCATCCGGCACGGCCAGGATCTGGCCCGACTTCAGGCGGTTCATATTATTGCCGGAGAAGGCTTCCGGATTGGCGCGGTACAGCGCCACCAGCATCATGTCCAGCGACACGTCGACCGGCTTGACCTGGTTGGCGATGCGGGTCAGGTTGTCGCCGGCTTTGACGGTGTATTCGTTGACGGCGGCCTTGGCGGCCGGCTGGCGCGCCGGTGCCGGCGTGCCCTGTGCTGCCGGTGCGACCGACGCGGCGGCCGGAGCGGACGCGGCAGGCGCAGTTGCCGCAGCAGCGGGCGTGGTGCTGCGGTTCAAGTCCACCGGCGGCGCCACTTGCGGCGCTTGCGTCGCGCGCATGTCGGCCGGGTCCAGCAGGAAGGTGTATTCACGGACCATGCGGCCGCCGGTCCAGTTCAGCTCCAGCAGCATGTCGACGAAGGGTTCGTTGACCGGCTGGGTGGACGTTACGCGTATCACCTGGCGGCCATTGCGCTGCTCGACTTCGAAGCGCAGCGACAGCAGGGTTGGATTGAAATCGATGTTGGCGGTGCGGAAAGCTTCGGCCGGCGCCAGCTTGGCGACCAGCGCGCCCGCTTCATCGGCGGACACGGCCGTCAATTCGATCTCCGCCCGCAGCGGCTGCCCCAGCGACGACAGGACGGTCAGCTTGCCGAGCCCGGCTGCGTTGGCCGAAGCCACCAAGACCGCACTGGCGACAGCCCCGGTGAGCGTCTTCAACGCGAAGGAAACAATGCTGGAGCGAGTTGGTACGTGCATAGTGGGCGGCATCTGGTTGTCAGAGGGAAAATGTTACTTTCCCAGATATATCAACATATCATCATGCTCCAGAGCATGCAAGCTTTGCACGATGTTTCTCTAGTGATACATGAGGATGTGTAACGTCTATGCCTACTTTAAACCAAAAAAAGGGATTTCCCCTATGAGAGCTCATAGAGAAAACCCCTTCTGCTTTAACAATTGCGCCCTTGCCAAGCGAATTGTTACGCTGCTTACTTGTCCAGCACGATGCGCAGCATGCGGCGCAGCGGTTCGGCCGCGCCCCACAGCAGCTGGTCGCCGACGGTGAAGGCCGACAGGTAGTCGTCGCCCATGCTCATCTTGCGCAGGCGGCCGACCGGTATCGTCAGGCTGCCGGTGGCGGCGGCCGGCGACAGGTCCTTGACCGACGCTTCACGCGTGTTCGGCACCACTTTGACCCACCGGTTGTTGGCGGCGATGATGTCGTGGATCTCGTCGATCGGCACGTCTTTCTTCAGCTTGATGGTCAGCGCCTGCGAGTGGCTGCGCATGGCGCCGATGCGCACGCACAGCCCGTCCACAGGAATCGCCTTCGAGCCGAAGTCCGCGCCCAGGCCCAGGATCTTGTTGGTTTCGGCGCCGCCCTTCCACTCTTCCTTCGACTGGCCGTTGCCCAGGTCCTTGTCGATCCACGGGATCAGGTTGCCGGCCAGCGGGGCGCCGAACTGCTTGGTCTCTTCGGCGCTCAGGCCGTGCTGGGTGGCCAGCACCTGGCGGTCGATTTCCAGGATGGCCGCGGCCGGATTGTCCAGCAGCGACTTCACCGATGCGTTGATGGTGCCGAACTGGGTCAGCAGCTCGCGCATGTGCTGGGCGCCGCCGCCCGATGCCGCCTGGTAGGTCATGGAAGTCATCCACTCGACCAGGTTGTGCTGGAACAGGCCGCCCAGGCCCATCAGCATGCACGACACGGTGCAGTTGCCGCCGATGTAGTTCTTCACGCCCTTGCCCAGCGCGTCCTTGATGACGTGCAGGTTGACCGGGTCCAGCACGATGACGGCGTCCTTCTCCATGCGCAGCGTGGAGGCGGCGTCGATCCAGTAGCCGTTCCAGCCGGCGGCGCGCAGCTTGGGGAACACTTCGGTGGTGTAGTCGCCGCCCTGGCACGAGATGATGATCTCGCACTTTTTCAGTTCGTCGATGTCGGTGGCGCTTTTCAGTTTGGTTTCGTTCTTCGCCATCGCCGGTGCGTCGCCGCCCGGATTCGAGGTGGTGAAAAATACCGGTTCGATGTGGGCGAAATCGCCCTCTTCCTGCATGCGCTGCATCAGGACCGAACCGACCATGCCGCGCCAACCTACCAAGCCTACGAGTTTCATTTTCATTCCCTATAACGATTTATACTATTTACACTGTTTACGACAGCGCCTTGACCACGGCATCGCCCATCTGTTCCGTGCCCACCTTGGTGGTCCCGGCTTCGTAGATGTCGGCGGTGCGCAGGCCTTGCGACAGCACGTGCTTGACGGCGTTCTCGATGCGGTCGGCCTGCTCGGCCTTGTTCAGCGAGTAGCGCAGCATCATCGCGGCCGACAAAATCGTCGCCAGCGGATTGGCGATGCCCTGGCCGGCGATGTCGGGCGCGGAGCCGTGCGACGGCTCGTACAAGCCCTTGTTGTTGGCGTCCAGCGAGGCCGACGGCAGCATGCCGATCGAACCGGTCAGCATCGCCGCCTGGTCGGACAGGATGTCGCCGAACATATTGCCGGTGACGATGACGTCGAACTTCTTCGGCGCGCGCACCAGCTGCATCGCGGCGTTGTCGACGTACATATGCTCCAGCGCCACGTCCGGGTATTCCTTGTGGACGTCGGTGACGATGTCCTTCCAGAACTGGAAAGTCTCCAGCACGTTGGCCTTGTCCACGCTGGTCAGGCGCTTGCCGCGCTTCTGCGCCGCCTGGAACGCCACATGGGCGATGCGGCGGATTTCCCCTTCGGCATAGCGCATGGTGTCGTAGCCTTCGCGCTGGCCCTTGAAGGCGCCGTCCGGGCACTCGCGCACGCCGCGCGGCTGGCCGAAGTAGATGTCGCCGGTCAGTTCGCGGATGATCAGGATGTCCAGGCCGGACACCACTTCAGGCTTCAGGGTCGAGGCGTTGGCCAGGTCCGGATACAGGATGGCCGGACGCAGGTTGGCGAACAGGCCCAGCTGCTTGCGCAGGCCCAGGATCGCCTGCTCCGGACGCAGCGCGCGTTCCAGCGTGTCGTACTGGTAGTCGCCGACGGCGCCGAACAGCACCGCGTCGGCGGCCTTGGCCAGCGCCAGCGTGGCTTCCGGCAGAGGGTGGCCGTGGGCCGCGTAGCCGGCGCCGCCGACCGGCGCGCTTTCCAGCTCAAATTTTTCGCCCAGCACGTTCAGGACTTTAACGGCTTGCGCGACGATTTCCGGGCCGATGCCGTCGCCCGGGAGGATAGCGATTTTCATAGTTCTTCTTCGATTAGATGACGTTGGCCAACCAAGGTTGGGTTGCCAGATGGCGCTCTTCGAAACCGCGGATAGCGTCGGCGTGGCGCAGCGTCAGGCCGATATCGTCGAGCCCGTTCATCAGGCAGTATTTGCGGAAGGCGTCGATCTCGAAGGGATAGGAGACGCTGCCATTGCTGGTGGAGATGCGCTGCTGTTCAAGGTCGACCACCAGGCGATAACCGGGGAAGGCCTTGACTTCATTGAACAGGTGATCGACCTGCGCTTCAGGCAATACGATGGGCAACAAGCCGCTCTTGTAGCAGTTGTTGAAGAAAATGTCGGCGAACGAGGGCGCGACGATGGCGCGGAAGCCGTACTGGTCCAGCGCCCACGGCGCGTGCTCGCGCGAGGAGCCGCAGCCGAAGTTCTTGCGCGCCAGCAGGATCGATGCGCCCTGGTAGCGCGCCTCGTTGAGCACGAAGTCGGGATTGAGCGGACGGCGGCTGTTGTCCTGGCCCGGTTCGCCGTGGTCCAGGTAGCGCCACTCGTCGAACAGGTTCGGACCGAAGCCGGTGCGGTGGATGGACTTCAGGAATTGCTTCGGAATGATGGCGTCGGTGTCGACATTGGCGCGGTCGAGCGGGGCCACCAGTCCTTCGTAGATCGTAAATTTGTCCATGATTCTCGTTCGGGTTGTGCGACGGCGGACCGTCGCGGCCCGCCGTGCTGCGGTTTATTTTTTGGTCGAAGCGCCTTCCAGCGACTCACCGACTTTTTTGACGTCCTTGCCGAAACCGTTGACGGTGTTGCAGCCGGTCAGGATCAGCGCGATGATGGACAGGGCGAATAGTTTTTTCATGATGAGGATTTCTCGTTATGGTGTGATCGTATCAACGCAGGCTGCGCACGTCGACGAAATGGCCGGCGATACCGGCTGCCGCCGCCATCGCGGGAGACACCAGATGGGTGCGCCCGCCCTGGCCTTGGCGTCCTTCAAAATTGCGGTTCGAGGTGGAGGCGCAGCGCTCGCCCGGTTCCAGGCGGTCGGCGTTCATCGCCAGGCACATCGAGCAGCCCGGCTCGCGCCATTCGAAGCCGGCGTCGCGGAACACGCGGTCCAGTCCTTCCTGCTCGGCTTGCGCCTTGACCAGGCCCGAGCCCGGCACCACCAGCGCCAGCTTGACGTTGGAGGCGCGGTGCTTGCCGCGCACCACGTCGGCGGCGGCGCGCAAATCCTCGATGCGCGAGTTGGTGCAGGAACCGATGAAGACCTTGTCGATGCGGATGTCCTCGATCGCGGTGTTCGGCTTCAGGTTCATGTAGACCAGCGCCTTCTCGATGGCGTCGCGCTTGACGCTGTCCTTCTCGTGGTCCGGATCCGGCACGCGGCCGTCGATAGCCGTCACCATTTCCGGCGAGGTGCCCCAGGTCACTTGCGGCTTGATTTCGGCGGCGTTGAGCGTGACGACCAGGTCGAATCTGGCGCCGGCGTCGCTGTGCAGCGTGCGCCAGTAATCGACCGCGCGGTCCCAGTGCGGCCCCACCGGCGAGAACGGACGGCCCTTGACGTAGTCGATGGTGGTGTCGTCGACGCCGATGATGCCGGCGCGCGCGCCCGCTTCGATCGCCATGTTGCAGACCGTCATCCGGCCTTCCATCGACAGGGCGCGGATGGTCGAACCGCCGAACTCGATACAGTAGCCGGTGCCGCCGGCGGTGCCGATCTTGCCGATGATGGCCAGCACCACGTCCTTGGCGGTGACGCCGGCCGGCAGCGCGCCGTCGACCTGCACCAGCATGGCTTTGGATTTTTTCTGCAGCAGCGTCTGGGTGGCCAGCACGTGTTCCACTTCGGAGGTGCCGATGCCGTGCGCCAGCGCGCCGAAGGCGCCGTGGGTGGACGTGTGCGAATCGCCGCACACCACCGTCATGCCCGGCAAGGTCGCGCCCTGCTCCGGCCCGATCACGTGGACGATGCCCTGGCGCTTGTCGTTCATGTTGAAATACGTCAGGCCGTAGGACTTGGCGTTGTTGTCCAGCGTTTCCACCTGCAGGCGCGAGACCGGATCGGCGATGCCGTCGGCACGCGAGGTGGTCGGCACGTTGTGGTCGGCCACGGCCAGGTTGGCCGAGATGCGCCACGGCTGGCGGCCGGCGGCGCGCAGGCCGTCGAACGCCTGCGGGCTGGTGACTTCGTGTACCAGGTGGCGGTCGATGTACAAGATCGTGGTGCCGTCTTCCTCGGCCTTGACCACGTGGGATTCCCAGAGTTTGTCGTAAAGCGTCTTCATCATGATTTATGAGTGCCCAATCAAGGGAACTACTGCTGCCTGTGTGAGTGATCCACTTCGATTATGCCATATTGTGCAATGCGGTAGCGGCCGCCGCTGGCCGGCCTCGTGAGCCGATGCAGTTCCGCCTACCGATACACTTTTTATGACTCCTTTTGCAAAATTCGGTATTGAAAATAAAACCAGCAATAAAAAAAAGCCTGCGTGAACGCAGGCTTTTGGTCTATCTGGCCCAGTCCCCGGACTAGGCCGCCATGCGTACACTACCTCGACATCCGTCCATTAGGAACGATAGGCCCACCACTAGCACCAGTTCGCCTTCGGCCGAACGCGCGGTGCCGGTAATGCCCTCGACGGTAATCGCGGTCATCGGTTTAATCACGAGGTCGGCGGTGCCGTCGACCGCTTCCACCGCCAGGATGTACGGCTGTGGTGCAGCGACAACAATACCGACCTTCTCGCGGCAGCTCTCGTAGCCCAGCGAATCGGCCAGCGAGCGTACCGGCAGCGGACGGCCCTGGTCTTTCAGCACCGGCGCGCCGCCCACTTCCATGAACACTTCCGGCAGTTCGACCACGCGCTGCACCACGGCCATCGGCAGCGCCAGCGCGGCGCCCGAGGTCGAGACCAGCATGGTCGGCACGATGGACAGCTCGATCGGCAGGCGGATGGCGAACTTGGTGCCCTTGCCCAGCGCCGATTCGATGTGGATGGCGCCGCGGTTCTTCTCCACGGCGGTCTTCACCACGTCCATGCCGACGCCGCGGCCGGACACGCTGGACGCGACTTCCTTGGTCGAGAAGCCCGGCAGGAATACCAGCTGGAAGCATTCGTCGTTGGTCAGCTGCACCGATTCCGAGATCAAGCCTTTTTGCTGGGCCTTGGTGCGCAGCACCACCGGATCCATGCCCTTGCCGTCGTCCTGAAGCACAATCATAACGCTATTTGCTTCCTGCCATGCTTTGAGCGAAATATAGGACTTGGCCGGCTTGCCTGCGGCCAGGCGGTCTTCCGGCGATTCGACGCCGTGGTCCAGCGAGTTGCGCAGCATGTGCACCAGCGGATCGTACAGGCTGTCCACCACCACGCGGTCGACCTCGGTCTCCGCGCCTTCGATGGTCAGTTCGACGTCCTTGCCCAGGTCTTTCGCCAGCTCGCGCACCAGGCGCGGGAACTTCTGGAACAGGCGGCCGACCGGCTGCATGCGGGTCGCCAGCGTGGCGCGCTGCAGCTCGGTGGAGTAGCGCGAGGCGCGTTCCAGCGTTTCCGCCAGCGTCGCCATCAGGGTCTGGGCCTGGCCTTCGAACTTGAATTGCAGCAGGCGCTCCAGCAGCACGGCGGCCTGGTTGGCGGCCTGCACTGATTCGCCGGCCACTTCCAGCAGCGCGTCCAGCTTGACGGCGTCGACGCGGATCGATTCTTCCTTGGCCGGTGCGGCGTGCGGACGTTCTTCGCGTTTTTCGGCGGCTTCGCGCTTGGCCGGCGAGGATGCCGGGGCGGCCGCTTGCACGGCGGCCACGACGGCGGCCAGCTCGGCGGCCGGGATCGGCGCGGACGGCGCCGCCGCCGGGGCCGCGGCGGAGGCCGCAGGCTTGGTGTAGCTACCGGCCGGCATCACGGCTTCGTACATGCCTTCCCAGTCAGGCCGTCGGCCGACGGCCTGGACTGGGAAGGCATGTACGAAGCCGTGATGCCGGCCGGTAGCTACACCAAGCCTGCGGCCTCCGCCGCGGCCCCGGCGGCGGCGCCGTCCGCGCCGATCCCGGCCGCCGAGCTGGCCGCCGTCGTGGCCGCCGTGCAAGCGGCCGCCCCGGCATCCTCGCCGGCCAAGCGCGAAGCCGCCGAAAAACGCGAAGAACGTCCGCACGCCGCACCGGCCAAGGAAGAATCGATCCGCGTCGACGCCGTCAAGCTGGACGCGCTGCTGGAAGTGGCCGGCGAATCAGTGCAGGCCGCCAACCAGGCCGCCGTGCTGCTGGAGCGCCTGCTGCAATTCAAGTTCGAAGGCCAGGCCCAGACCCTGATGGCGACGCTGGCGGAAACGCTGGAACGCGCCTCGCGCTACTCCACCGAGCTGCAGCGCGCCACGCTGGCGACCCGCATGCAGCCGGTCGGCCGCCTGTTCCAGAAGTTCCCGCGCCTGGTGCGCGAGCTGGCGAAAGACCTGGGCAAGGACGTCGAACTGACCATCGAAGGCGCGGAGACCGAGGTCGACCGCGTGGTGGTGGACAGCCTGTACGATCCGCTGGTGCACATGCTGCGCAACTCGCTGGACCACGGCGTCGAATCGCCGGAAGACCGCCTGGCCGCAGGCAAGCCGGCCAAGTCCTATATTTCGCTCAAAGCATGGCAGGAAGCAAATAGCGTTATGATTGTGCTTCAGGACGACGGCAAGGGCATGGATCCGGTGGTGCTGCGCACCAAGGCCCAGCAAAAAGGCTTGATCTCGGAATCGGTGCAGCTGACCAACGACGAATGCTTCCAGCTGGTATTCCTGCCGGGCTTCTCGACCAAGGAAGTCGCGTCCAGCGTGTCCGGCCGCGGCGTCGGCATGGACGTGGTGAAGACCGCCGTGGAGAAGAACCGCGGCGCCATCCACATCGAATCGGCGCTGGGCAAGGGCACCAAGTTCGCCATCCGCCTGCCGATCGAGCTGTCCATCGTGCCGACCATGCTGGTCTCGACCTCGGGCGCCGCGCTGGCGCTGCCGATGGCCGTGGTGCAGCGCGTGGTCGAACTGCCGGAAGTGTTCATGGAAGTGGGCGGCGCGCCGGTGCTGAAAGACCAGGGCCGTCCGCTGCCGGTACGCTCGCTGGCCGATTCGCTGGGCTACGAGAGCTGCCGCGAGAAGGTCGGTATTGTTGTCGCTGCACCACAGCCGTACATCCTGGCGGTGGAAGCGGTCGACGGCACCGCCGACCTCGTGATTAAACCGATGACCGCGATTACCGTCGAGGGCATTACCGGCACCGCGCGTTCGGCCGAAGGCGAACTGGTGCTAGTGGTGGGCCTATCGTTCCTAATGGACGGATGTCGAGGTAGTGTACGCATGGCGGCCTAGTCCGGGGACTGGGCCAGATAGACCAAAAGCCTGCGTTCACGCAGGCTTTTTTTTATTGCTGGTTTTATTTTCAATACCGAATTTTGCAAAAGGAGTCATAAAAAGTGTATCGGTAGGCGGAACTGCATCGGCTCACGAGGCCGGCCAGCGGCGGCCGCTACCGCATTGCACAATATGGCATAATCGAAGTGGATCACTCACACAGGCAGCAGTAGTTCCCTTGATTGGGCACTCATAAATCATGATGAAGACGCTTTACGACAAACTCTGGGAATCCCACGTGGTCAAGGCCGAGGAAGACGGCACCACGATCTTGTACATCGACCGCCACCTGGTACACGAAGTCACCAGCCCGCAGGCGTTCGACGGCCTGCGCGCCGCCGGCCGCCAGCCGTGGCGCATCTCGGCCAACCTGGCCGTGGCCGACCACAACGTGCCGACCACCTCGCGTGCCGACGGCATCGCCGATCCGGTCTCGCGCCTGCAGGTGGAAACGCTGGACAACAACGCCAAGTCCTACGGCCTGACGTATTTCAACATGAACGACAAGCGCCAGGGCATCGTCCACGTGATCGGGCCGGAGCAGGGCGCGACCTTGCCGGGCATGACGGTGGTGTGCGGCGATTCGCACACGTCCACCCACGGCGCCTTCGGCGCGCTGGCGCACGGCATCGGCACCTCCGAAGTGGAACACGTGCTGGCCACCCAGACGCTGCTGCAGAAAAAATCCAAAGCCATGCTGGTGCAGGTCGACGGCGCGCTGCCGGCCGGCGTCACCGCCAAGGACGTGGTGCTGGCCATCATCGGCAAGATCGGCACCGCCGGCGGCACCGGCTACTGTATCGAGTTCGGCGGTTCGACCATCCGCGCCCTGTCGATGGAAGGCCGGATGACGGTCTGCAACATGGCGATCGAAGCGGGCGCGCGCGCCGGCATCATCGGCGTCGACGACACCACCATCGACTACGTCAAGGGCCGTCCGTTCTCGCCGGTGGGGCCGCACTGGGACCGCGCGGTCGATTACTGGCGCACGCTGCACAGCGACGCCGGCGCCAGATTCGACCTGGTCGTCACGCTCAACGCCGCCGAAATCAAGCCGCAAGTGACCTGGGGCACCTCGCCGGAAATGGTGACGGCTATCGACGGCCGCGTGCCGGATCCGGACCACGAGAAGGACAGCGTCAAGCGCGACGCCATCGAGAAGGCGCTGGTCTACATGAACCTGAAGCCGAACACCGCGATCGAGGACATCCGCATCGACAAGGTCTTCATCGGTTCCTGCACCAACTCGCGCATCGAGGATTTGCGCGCCGCCGCCGACGTGGTGCGCGGCAAGCACCGCGCCTCCAACGTCAAGCTGGCGCTGGTGGTGCCGGGCTCGGGCCTGGTCAAGGCGCAAGCCGAGCAGGAAGGACTGGACCGCGTGTTCCGCGACGCCGGCTTCGAATGGCGCGAGCCGGGCTGCTCGATGTGCCTGGCGATGAACGCCGACCGCCTGGAACCGGGCGAGCGCTGCGCCTCCACCTCGAACCGCAATTTTGAAGGACGCCAAGGCCAGGGCGGGCGCACCCATCTGGTGTCTCCCGCGATGGCGGCGGCAGCCGGTATCGCCGGCCATTTCGTCGACGTGCGCAGCCTGCGTTGATACGATCACACCATAACGAGAAATCCTCATCATGAAAAAACTATTCGCCCTGTCCATCATCGCGCTGATCCTGACCGGCTGCAACACCGTCAACGGTTTCGGCAAGGACGTCAAAAAAGTCGGTGAGTCGCTGGAAGGCGCTTCGACCAAAAAATAAACCGCAGCACGGCGGGCCGCGACGGTCCGCCGTCGCACAACCCGAACGAGAATCATGGACAAATTTACGATCTACGAAGGACTGGTGGCCCCGCTCGACCGCGCCAATGTCGACACCGACGCCATCATTCCGAAGCAATTCCTGAAGTCCATCCACCGCACCGGCTTCGGTCCGAACCTGTTCGACGAGTGGCGCTACCTGGACCACGGCGAACCGGGCCAGGACAACAGCCGCCGTCCGCTCAATCCCGACTTCGTGCTCAACGAGGCGCGCTACCAGGGCGCATCGATCCTGCTGGCGCGCAAGAACTTCGGCTGCGGCTCCTCGCGCGAGCACGCGCCGTGGGCGCTGGACCAGTACGGCTTCCGCGCCATCGTCGCGCCCTCGTTCGCCGACATTTTCTTCAACAACTGCTACAAGAGCGGCTTGTTGCCCATCGTATTGCCTGAAGCGCAGGTCGATCACCTGTTCAATGAAGTCAAGGCCTTCCCCGGTTATCGCCTGGTGGTCGACCTTGAACAGCAGCGCATCTCCACCAGCAATGGCAGCGTCTCCTATCCCTTCGAGATCGACGCCTTCCGCAAATACTGCCTGATGAACGGGCTCGACGATATCGGCCTGACGCTGCGCCACGCCGACGCTATCCGCGGTTTCGAAGAGCGCCATCTGGCAACCCAACCTTGGTTGGCCAACGTCATCTAATCGAAGAAGAACTATGAAAATCGCTATCCTCCCGGGCGACGGCATCGGCCCGGAAATCGTCGCGCAAGCCGTTAAAGTCCTGAACGTGCTGGGCGAAAAATTTGAGCTGGAAAGCGCGCCGGTCGGCGGCGCCGGCTACGCGGCCCACGGCCACCCTCTGCCGGAAGCCACGCTGGCGCTGGCCAAGGCCGCCGACGCGGTGCTGTTCGGCGCCGTCGGCGACTACCAGTACGACACGCTGGAACGCGCGCTGCGTCCGGAGCAGGCGATCCTGGGCCTGCGCAAGCAGCTGGGCCTGTTCGCCAACCTGCGTCCGGCCATCCTGTATCCGGACCTGGCCAACGCCTCGACCCTGAAGCCTGAAGTGGTGTCCGGCCTGGACATCCTGATCATCCGCGAACTGACCGGCGACATCTACTTCGGCCAGCCGCGCGGCGTGCGCGAGTGCCCGGACGGCGCCTTCAAGGGCCAGCGCGAAGGCTACGACACCATGCGCTATGCCGAAGGGGAAATCCGCCGCATCGCCCATGTGGCGTTCCAGGCGGCGCAGAAGCGCGGCAAGCGCCTGACCAGCGTGGACAAGGCCAACGTGCTGGAGACTTTCCAGTTCTGGAAGGACATCGTCACCGACGTCCACAAGGAATACCCGGACGTGGCGCTGGAGCATATGTACGTCGACAACGCCGCGATGCAGCTGGTGCGCGCGCCGAAGAAGTTCGACGTCATCGTCACCGGCAATATGTTCGGCGACATCCTGTCCGACCAGGCGGCGATGCTGACCGGTTCGATCGGCATGCTGCCGTCGGCCTCGCTGGACGCCAACAACAAGGGCTTGTACGAGCCGTCGCACGGCTCCGCGCCCGACATCGCCGGCCAGGGCATCGCCAATCCGCTGGCGACGATTTTGTCGGCCGCGATGATGCTGCGCTACTCGCTGAACAAGGCCGAGCAGGCCGACCGCATCGAGAACGCCGTCAAGCACGTGCTGTCGCAAGGCCTGCGCACCGCCGACATCTACGAAGCCGGGACCACCAAGGTGGGCACGGAACAGATGGGCGATGCCGTGGTCAAGGCGCTGTCGTAAACAGTGTAAATAGTATAAATCGTTATAGGGAATGAAAATGAAACTCGTAGGCTTGGTAGGTTGGCGCGGCATGGTCGGTTCGGTCCTGATGCAGCGCATGCAGGAAGAGGGCGATTTCGCCCACATCGAACCGGTATTTTTCACCACCTCGAATCCGGGCGGCGACGCACCGGCGATGGCGAAGAACGAAACCAAACTGAAAAGCGCCACCGACATCGACGAACTGAAAAAGTGCGAGATCATCATCTCGTGCCAGGGCGGCGACTACACCACCGAAGTGTTCCCCAAGCTGCGCGCCGCCGGCTGGAACGGCTACTGGATCGACGCCGCCTCCACGCTGCGCATGGAGAAGGACGCCGTCATCGTGCTGGACCCGGTCAACCTGCACGTCATCAAGGACGCGCTGGGCAAGGGCGTGAAGAACTACATCGGCGGCAACTGCACCGTGTCGTGCATGCTGATGGGCCTGGGCGGCCTGTTCCAGCACAACCTGGTCGAGTGGATGACTTCCATGACCTACCAGGCGGCATCGGGCGGCGGCGCCCAGCACATGCGCGAGCTGCTGACCCAGTTCGGCACCATCAACGCATCGGTGAAGTCGCTGCTGGACAATCCGGCCGCGGCCATCCTGGAAATCGACCGCCAGGTGCTGGCCACCCAGCACGGCCTGAGCGCCGAAGAGACCAAGCAGTTCGGCGCCCCGCTGGCCGGCAACCTGATCCCGTGGATCGACAAGGACCTGGGCAACGGCCAGTCGAAGGAAGAGTGGAAGGGCGGCGCCGAAACCAACAAGATCCTGGGCCTGGGCGCGGACTTCGGCTCGAAGGCGATTCCTGTGGACGGGCTGTGCGTGCGCATCGGCGCCATGCGCAGCCACTCGCAGGCGCTGACCATCAAGCTGAAGAAAGACGTGCCGATCGACGAGATCCACGACATCATCGCCGCCAACAACCGGTGGGTCAAAGTGGTGCCGAACACGCGTGAAGCGTCGGTCAAGGACCTGTCGCCGGCCGCCGCCACCGGCAGCCTGACGATACCGGTCGGCCGCCTGCGCAAGATGAGCATGGGCGACGACTACCTGTCGGCCTTCACCGTCGGCGACCAGCTGCTGTGGGGCGCGGCCGAACCGCTGCGCCGCATGCTGCGCATCGTGCTGGACAAGTAAGCAGCGTAACAATTCGCTTGGCAAGGGCGCAATTGTTAAAGCAGAAGGGGTTTTCTCTATGAGCTCTCATAGGGGAAATCCCTTTTTTTGGTTTAAAGTAGGCATAGACGTTACACATCCTCATGTATCACTAGAGAAACATCGTGCAAAGCTTGCATGCTCTGGAGCATGATGATATGTTGATATATCTGGGAAAGTAACATTTTCCCTCTGACAACCAGATGCCGCCCACTATGCACGTACCAACTCGCTCCAGCATTGTTTCCTTCGCGTTGAAGACGCTCACCGGGGCTGTCGCCAGTGCGGTCTTGGTGGCTTCGGCCAACGCAGCCGGGCTCGGCAAGCTGACCGTCCTGTCGTCGCTGGGGCAGCCGCTGCGGGCGGAGATCGAATTGACGGCCGTGTCCGCCGATGAAGCGGGCGCGCTGGTCGCCAAGCTGGCGCCGGCCGAAGCTTTCCGCACCGCCAACATCGATTTCAATCCAACCCTGCTGTCGCTGCGCTTCGAAGTCGAGCAGCGCAATGGCCGCCAGGTGATACGCGTAACGTCCACCCAGCCGGTCAACGAACCCTTCGTCGACATGCTGCTGGAGCTGAACTGGACCGGCGGCCGCATGGTCCGTGAATACACCTTCCTGCTGGACCCGGCCGACATGCGCGCGACGCAAGCGCCGCAAGTGGCGCCGCCGGTGGACTTGAACCGCAGCACCACGCCCGCTGCTGCGGCAACTGCGCCTGCCGCGTCCGCTCCGGCCGCCGCGTCGGTCGCACCGGCAGCACAGGGCACGCCGGCACCGGCGCGCCAGCCGGCCGCCAAGGCCGCCGTCAACGAATACACCGTCAAAGCCGGCGACAACCTGACCCGCATCGCCAACCAGGTCAAGCCGGTCGACGTGTCGCTGGACATGATGCTGGTGGCGCTGTACCGCGCCAATCCGGAAGCCTTCTCCGGCAATAATATGAACCGCCTGAAGTCGGGCCAGATCCTGGCCGTGCCGGATGCCGACACGATCCGCAACAGCGCGCCGGAAGGCGAGGCGCGCGGCGTGGTGGTGGCGCATGCGGCCGACTTCAACGCCTATCGCGCCAAGCTGGCGGGGCAGGTCGCCAACAGCACGCCGGCCAAGGAGCCGGATGCGACCCAGAACGTCTCGGGCAAGATCACCGCCAAGGTGGAAGAAAAGCCCAGCGCCGTCAACACCGCCAAGGACAAGCTGACGCTGTCGAAAGCCACCTCCAGCGCGCCGGTCGAAGGCAAGACCGGCCTGGCCGTGGAAGACAAGATCGCCCGCCAGAAGGAAATGGACGAGGCCGCCGCGCGCACCAAGGAACTGGAAAAGAACGTCCGCGATCTGGAAAACCTGATGTCGGTCAAGAACAAGGCCGGCGCGGAAAACGTCAAGCCGTCGGCTTCCGCCTCGGCGGCGGCTTCGATGCCGGCCTCGACTTCGGTCTCGGCCGAAGCGTCGGTACCGCCCAAGCCCAAGCGCACGCTGGTGATCCCGCCGAAAAAGCTGGAGCCTAGCCTGTTCGAAACGCTGATGGACAACCTGCAGTACGTGGGCCTGGCAGGCGCCGGTTTGCTGGCCGCCGCAGGCGCGTTCATCGCTTCGCGCCGCCGCAAGAAATTTGAAGTGCCGAAGGAGGAAACCAGCATCCTCGGCGATACCGCGATGCCGTCTCAGGTGCTGATCGCCGAGGCCGGCGGCCAGAGCGTCGACACCAACAACAGCGTCTTCAATTCCAACTTCGCGCCATCGGCCAGCCAGCTCGATACCAACGAGGTCGATCCGGTGGCGGAGGCGGACGTCTACATCGCCTACGGCCGCGACGCCCAGGCGGAGGAAATCCTGAAGGAAGCGCTGCGCAGCCATCCGGAACGCCACGCCGTCCGCCTGAAGCTGCTGGAAATCTACGTCACCCGCAAAGACCCGCGCTCGTTTGAAACCCAGGCTTCCGAGCTGTATGCGCTGACGCGCGGCCAGGGCGACGAGTGGGCGCAGGCCGCCGCCATGGGCCTGACGCTGGATCCGCACAATCCGCTGTATTCCGAAGGCGCCGCCGCATCCGCCGACGGCGACGGTTCCACCATGTTCGCCGCCGCGCCGGCCGCTGCCGCCGCCGGTGTAGCCGCTGGCGCCGCCGCCTTCAGCGCATCCGACTTCGCCAGCGATTTCGACGCTCCTGCACCGGCCCCGGTACCTGCCGCTGGCGGCCTGGACCTGGACCTGGGCTTCGACGCCCCGCCTGCCGCCGCCGACAACTCCATGGACTTCGGCAGCGACATGGACACCGCCTTGCCGCAAGCCGCCGACGCCTCCGTGTCGCCGGCCTCGGTGGCGGCGGAATCCGACAACCTGATGGACTTCGACCTGGGCGGCCTGAGCTTCGAGCCGACCGCCGCCGCGCCTGCGCCAGCCCCGGCCGCCGAGCCGGAAGCGCTGCCGGAAGACGCCTTCAACCTGGCCTTCGACGCCCCGGCCCCGGCCGAGCCAGCCCCGGCACCCGCGCCTGTGGAAGACCTGGGCATGGACTTCGGCCTGGACCTGCCGGTCGAGGCCACCCCGGCGCCAGCCGCGTCCAGCCTGCCGTCCGCCAGCAGCGATCCGCTGGACCTGGACTTGATGAACTTTGACATACCCGAAGTGCCGGCCATGCCGGCACCGGCGCCTGCCGGCGAAGTGGATATCGACGACTTCGCGCTGCCCGAGGCGGAAGAGGTGGCTCCGGCGCCCGCCCCTGCGGCGCAGGAGTTCGACCTGTCCGGCATCGACCTCGACCTGGACACCGCACTGGGCGGCGCCGGCACGGCCGCCGCGTCCGACGCAGCGCCAGGCCATGTGCGCGACGACAACCTGTCGGCCCACCACATGGAAATGGACACCAAGCTGGACCTGGCGATCGCCTACCAGGAGATCGGCGACAAGGAAGGCGCGCGCGAACTGCTGGACGAAGTGCTGCGCGGCGGCAGCGACGACCAGATCGCCAAGGCCAACGCCATGCGCGCCCAATTGGGGTAAGGCGGCTCCGTATATAATGGCTGACTCAGACATTACATCGGGCAGCAATTGAAACGGATAGCAATCGGCGTCCAGTACGACGGAACCGCGTGGAACGGCTACCAGAAGCAGGCGGACGGCCACACGGTCCAGGACAAGCTGGAACAGGCGCTGGAGAAATTCGCCAGGGTGCCATTGGCCACCACCTGCGCCGGCCGCACCGACACCGGCGTGCACGCGCTGGAACAGGTGGTGCACTTCGACACCGAGCTGGTGCGCGACACCCATTCCTGGGTGCGCGGCGTCAACGCCTTCCTGCCGCCGTCGATCGCCGTGCGCTGGGCCAAGCAGCTCGACGGCGACCCGGGCGTCAACGACTTCTTCCACGCCCGCTTCAGCGCCCGCGCCCGCACCTATCACTACGTGCTGTACAACAATCCGACCCGCTCGCCGCTGCTGGAGGGGCGGGCCGGTTTCTGCTTCCGTCCGCTGGACGTGGAGCTGATGCGGCAAGCCATCCCGCCGTTGCTGGGCTGGCACGACTTCACCGCCTTCCGCGCCGCGCAGTGCCAGGCCAAGTCGCCGGTCAAGCTGATGCATGACATCCAGATCAAGCGCCATGGCGAACTGGTGGTGTTCACCATCACCGCCAACGCCTTCCTGCACCACATGGTGCGCAACCTGGTCGGCTCGCTGGTCTACATCGGTACCGGGCGCGAGCGGCCGGAATGGCTGGGCCAGCTGCTGGAAACCAAGGACCGCCACGCCGCCGCGCCGACCTTCATGCCGGACGGCCTCTACCTGGCGAAAATCGACTACGACCCCAAATGGGAATTGCCGCTGGAAACCACCAGCGCGCTGCCCTGGTTTTAAGGAATGCTATGCGTACCCGTATCAAGATCTGCGGGCTGACCCGCGTGGAAGATGTGCAAGCCGTGGTGGCTGCCGGCGCCGATGCGATCGGCTTCGTGTTCTACCCGAAGAGCCCGCGCTACGTCACGCCGGCGCAGGCCGCCGAACTGATGCGCGCCTTGCCGCCCTTCATTACCTGCACCGGCTTGTTCGTCAACGCCACGCCGGAAGAGGTGGCGGCCACCTGCAAGGTGGCGCCGATTTCGCTGATCCAGCTGCACGGCGATGAGACGGCGGCGCAGTCGGCCGCCATCGCTGCGGCGGCCGGGCGACAGTTCATGCGGGTGTTCCGCGTCAAACCTGACACACAGCCGTCCGATTTGCTAGAATACGAGCAGCTATGCCGCGCCGCCAGTCCCTTGTTCACCAGCCTGTTGCTGGATACCTATGTGGATGCCTATGGTGGCGCAGGAAAGGGTTTTGATTGGTCTCTCATTCCAAAAGATCTCGCGCCTCGGGTCGTTTTAAGTGGTGGCTTGAGCGTACACAACGCGACTGACGCGGTGGTACGTGTACGCCCCTACGCCGTCGACATCAGCAGTGGTGTCGAAGCGTCCAAGGGGATCAAGGATGCCCGCAAGATCGCCGACTTTGTCGCGGCGGTGCGGGCCGGAGATGCCATGAAAGAAAGCGAAGCCCATCATGATGAACACCCCACCAAAGCCGCTGTTCCACGCTAAAGACTACCACCT
This sequence comes from Duganella sp. HH101, assembly GCF_001758795.1. Taxonomy (NCBI): domain Bacteria; kingdom Pseudomonadati; phylum Pseudomonadota; class Betaproteobacteria; order Burkholderiales; family Oxalobacteraceae; genus Duganella; species Duganella sp. HH101. Next base: position 57,354 of record NZ_LRON01000026.1, read on the forward strand.
GCCCGATGCCAAGGGCCATTTCGGCCCCTACGGCGGCTCCTTCGTCGCCGAAACCCTGACCTACGCGCTTGCCGAGCTCAACGAAGCCTATGAGCGCTACAGCAAGGATCCCGATTTCCTCGACGAGTTCCGCTACGAGCTCAAGCACTTTGTCGGCCGGCCGTCGCCGATCTATCACGCCAAGCGCTGGTCCGAACTGGCCGGCGGCGCGCAGATCTACTTCAAGCGCGAAGACCTGAACCACACCGGCGCCCACAAGATCAACAACGTCATCGGCCAGGCCCTGCTGGCCAAGCGCATGGGCAAGCCGCGCATCATCGCCGAGACCGGCGCGGGCCAGCACGGCGTCGCCACGGCGACCATCTGCGCCCGCTTCGGCCTGGAGTGCGTGGTCTACATGGGCAGCGAGGACGTCAAGCGCCAGGCGCAGAACGTCTACCGCATGAAGCTGCTGGGCGCGACCGTGGTGCCGGTGGAGTCCGGCTCCAAGACCCTGAAGGACGCGCTCAACGAAGCGATGCGCGACTGGGTCACGAATATCGAAAACACCTTCTACATCATCGGCACCGTGGCTGGCCCGCATCCTTACCCGATGCTGGTGCGCGACTTCCAGTCGGTGATCGGCGAGGAATGCCTGGTGCAGATGCCGGAAATGACCGGCCGCCAGCCCGACTGCGTGGTCGCCTGCATCGGCGGCGGCTCCAACGCGATGGGCATCTTCTATCCGTACATCGACCAGAAACAGGTGCGCCTGATCGGTGTCGAGGCGGCGGGGGAGGGGCTGGACGGCGACAAGCACGCCGCTTCGCTGACCAAGGGCTATCCGGGCGTGTTGCACGGCAACCGCACCTATCTGCTGCAGGACCAGAACGGCCAGATCATCGAGACGCATTCGGTCTCGGCCGGTCTGGACTACCCGGGCGTGGGGCCGGAGCACGCTTACCTGAAGGATAGCGGCCGCGCCGAGTACGTATCGATCACGGACGAGGAAGCGCTGAAGGCCTTCCACGACTGCTGCCATATCGAAGGCATCATCCCGGCATTGGAATCGTCGCACGCGCTGGCGTACGCGGCCAAGCTGGCGGCGACCATGCCGAAAGATAAAATCATTTTGGCCAACCTGTCGGGCCGGGGCGACAAGGACATGCATACGGTTGCAGAACGTATGGGTTTGAACTTCAACTAAGGAAAACGACATGTCCAAAATCGCAGCAACTTTCAGCGCCCTGAAGGCGCACAACAAAACCGCGCTCGTCACCTTCATCACCGCCGGCGATCCGTCGCCGGAGTCGACCGTGCCGCTGATGCACGCCATGGTGGCCGGCGGCGCCGACATCCTGGAGCTCGGCGTGCCGTTCTCCGATCCGATGGCCGAAGGCCCGGTGATCCAGCGCGCCTGCGAGCGGGCGCTGGCCAACGGCGTCGGCATCCACGACGTGTTCGGCTACGTGGCGGAATTCCGCAAGACCAACCAGACCACGCCGGTGGTGCTGATGGGCTATGCCAATCCGATCGAGCGCATCGGCGCGGCGGCGTTCATCGCCAAATCGAAGGCGGTGGGTGCGGATGGCGCCATCGTGGTCGATTACCCGCCGGAAGAGTGCGAAGAGTTCGCGGCCGCCATGCGCGCCGCCGGGCTGGACCTGATCTTCCTGCTGGCGCCGACCTCGACCGAAGCGCGCATCGCGCAGGTGGCCAAGGTGGGTGGCGGTTTCAGCTACTACGTCTCGCTGAAGGGCGTGACGGGCGCCGGCAATATCGACACGGTGGAAGTGGCTGAGCGCTTGACGGCGATCCGCCGGCATGTGGAGTTGCCGATCGGCGTAGGCTTCGGCATCCGCGACGGCGCCACCGCGCGCGCCGTGGCCGAGGTGGCCGACGCGGTCGTCATCGGCAGCCGCATCATCCAGGAAATCGAAAGTGCCGGCAAAGACGGCGCCGTCGCCGCCGTACAAGCCTTCGTCACCAGCATCCGCACCGCCCTCGACGCCTGACCTCCCGCAAATCTCGACCGCTCACCTTGATACATAGTTAAGAACTGACTATGTTGAAGGGGAGCGGTCGTGCGCTTCGAATGGGATGCCCGCAAGGCCAAGGCTAACTTGCAAAAGCATCGCGTGAGTTTCGATGAGGCAGAATCGGTATTTCGGGATGGCCGCGCAAGGTCTTTCGCTGACATCGAACACTCGGACGATGAGGACAGGTTTATCAATATCGGTGTTAGTGATCGAGGTAGATTGTTGACGGTATGCTATTGTTTTCGCGGCAATGACGCCGTCCGAATTTTTTCTGCTCGCAAAGCCAATGCATTGGAAGTACGACTATATTTTTGGGAGTGAAGCCATGTGCGAGGACGAGATCGATGTTGCCAAGTGCGTTACGGTGCCGAACCCTTTCATCGAGCTGTTGACGCGTGAGCTGCCTCTGCGTTTGCCTAACGATACCATCAACTATTTTCAGAAAATCGGCGATGAATTTGGCTGGCCGGCGCATCGGATCATAGAGTTGTATTTGAGAAATATCGCCTGTGCCGGTTACAGAATTCCGCTGGATTTGCCCGTCTTGAATGCCGAACAAGCAAAGGAGTCAGTAGGTGATTCCCTCTAAAAACCCATCAATTCCATGACGAACCTTAAAAATTGTTGTACAGCAAAGTTCGACAGGGGGGCAAGAAACGGCTACACTTCGGCCACAAGTTAGCTGCAAGGAGAATTTATGAGTTGGTTGGAAAAACTGCTGCCCCCACGTATCCAGCGTTCCGACGCTGCCGCACGCAAGACCATGCCCGAGGGCCTGTGGGTCAAATGCCCGTCCTGCGAAGCCGTCCTGTACCGCACCGATCTGGAATCGAACCTGCACGTTTGCCCGAAATGCGACCATCACATGCGCATCCGCGCCCGTGAACGCCTCGACAGCCTGCTCGACGCCGGCGGCCGCTATGAAGTCGGCATGGACACCCTGCCAGTCGATACGCTGAAGTTCAAAGACAGCAAGAAATACCCCGACCGCCTCAAACAAGCCATGGAAGCCACCGGCGAGACCGATGCGCTGATCGTCATGGGCGGCGCCATCATGAGCCTGCCTTGCGTGGTGGCTTGCTTCGAATTCGAATTCATGGGCGGCTCCATGGGTTCCGTGGTCGGCGAGCGCTTCGTGCGCGGCGCGCAAGTGGCCCTGGAACAGAAAGTGCCGTTCATCTGCATCACCGCCACCGGCGGCGCCCGCATGCAAGAGGGCCTGCTGTCGCTGATGCAAATGGCGAAAACCACCGCCATGCTGACCAAGCTGTCCGACAAGAAGCTGCCGTTCATCAGCGTGCTGACTGACCCTACCATGGGCGGCGTGTCCGCCTCGTTCGCCTTCATGGGCGACGTCGTGATCGCCGAGCCGAAAGCGCTGATCGGCTTCGCCGGCCCGCGCGTGATCGAAAACACCGTGCGCGAGAAACTGCCGGAAGGCTTCCAGCGCGCCGAGTTCCTCGTCACCAAGGGCGCCGTCGACATGATCGTCGACCGCCGCAAGATGCGCGAAGAAATCGCCCGCCTGATGGCGTTGCTGCAAAATCAAGCGGTGGAAGTGCTGGCCTAAAGCGGTCGCTTCAAAAAGACCGCAGCGGCGTTGCGGTGTCTCGCCGTGCTAACGCACTGTCTTCGCCACCGCGCCTTGCTGCGCTCATTTTGAAGCAACCGCCAAGCGACTCCCTCACGCAACGGCGCGCAATCGGCTATCATGCCGGCCTGCGCGCCGTTTTTCATTTCTGAGCCATCATCATGTCGAACCTCCCAACTACTTTGCCCGCCTGGCTTGCGCTGCTTGAATCGCGCCATGCCGAAACCGTCATCAACATGGGCCTGGACCGCGTACTCGCGGTCAAGGAGCGTCTGCAGCTGAGTTTCAGCTGCCCCGTCATCATGGTGGCCGGCACCAACGGCAAGGGTTCGACCTGCGCCATGCTGGAATCGGTGCTGATGCGCGCCGGCTACAAGGTCGGCCTGTACATCAAGCCGCACTTCCTGGACTTTAACGAGCGCGCCCGCATCAACGGCGAGCTGGCCAGCGACGAAGTGCTGGTGGCCGCCTTCAACGCGGTCGAGGCGGTGCGCGGCGATACCCCGCTGACGTATTTCGAATTCACTACGCTGGCCATCATGCACCTGATCGCGGGTGCCGGCATGGATGTCGCGATCCTGGAAGTGGGCCTGGGCGGCCGCCTGGACGCGGTCAACATCGTCGATGCCGACGTCGCCATCGTCACCAGCGTCGACATCGACCATACCGACTACCTGGGCGATACCCGCGAGGCGATCGGCTTCGAGAAGGCCGGCATCTTCCGCGCCGGTAAAACCGCGATCTGCTCGGACCCGGTGCCGCCGCAGTCGCTGATCGACCACGCCAATGCCATTGGCGCCGACCTGTGGTTGATGGGCCGCGATTTCAATTATTCCGGCGACAAGCAGCAGTGGAACTACGGCGGCCGCTCGCAGCGCCGCAATTCGCTGGCTTATCCTAGCCTGCGCGGCGCCAATCAGATCCTCAACGCCTCGGCCGTGCTGGCCGCGCTGGAAGCGCTGAAGCTGGAGCTGCCGGTGGGCGCGCAGGAAGTGCGCACCGGCCTGGTGACGGTGGAACTGCCGGGCCGTTTCCAGGTGCTGCCTGGCCGCCCGACCGTGATCCTGGACGTGGCGCACAATCCGCACGCGGCCTCGGCGCTGAACCAGAACCTCGGCAACATGGGCTTCCACCCCTACACCTACGCCGTGTTCGGCTCCATGCACGACAAGGATATCGACGGCGTGATCGCCGCCATGTCCGAGCACGTGGACCACTGGTGCCTGGCCACGCTGCCGTCGCCGCGCTCCGCCAGCGCCTCGGAACTGGCTGCCAAGGTGCAGATCGTGCAGGAAGAAAAAGCCGAGCGCACCATCAATATCTTCGACGATCCGGCTGCCGCGTATGCAAATGCGATCAGCCGAGCCGGGGAGAATGATAGAATTGTGGTCTTTGGATCTTTCCTCACGGTCGCCGGCGTCATGGCGGCGCGAAAATCCGCATTTCATTGAACGCACAGGACTGAAATCACGCATGGGCTTGTTCTCGAAACTCGGTAAAAACAAGCAAGAGTCGGCTGGTCAGGACAGCGGCTATTACACCAGCGCAGATGACCAGGACGCGACGGAGCGCGCACGCTCCAAGCGCGCCTCGTCGGCGGATGGTTCCGCCAAATCCCGCCGCAGCAAAGACCGCGAAGCGGACGACCCGGTGTTGCCGGAAAAGAAACGCGCACGCCGCCGCCTGGTCGGCGCGATCGCGCTGGCGCTGGGCGTCGCCATCGGCCTGCCGATGGTGCTCGATTCCGAACCCAAGCCGCTGTCGTCCGATATCGAAATCAAAATCCCCGCCAAGGACAAGCCGGCCGAAGCCGCGCCTGCCGCCGCACCGGTAGCCCAGAGCGCCGCGCTGGACAGCAGGGAAGAAATCGTCGAGGACGTCAAACCGGCCAAACCGGCCGCCGCCGCGCCGGCAGCCGCGCTGGCCGCCGCCGCGCCGGCCACGCCGCCGGCCGTCGCGCCCGTCAAGGTCGACACCACCAAGGCTGACGCCCTCAAGCGTGAAGCCGAGCTGAAGGCCGAAGCCAGGCTCAAGGCCGAGGCCAAGGCGGAAGCCATCGCCAAAAACAAGGCCGATAACGAAGCCAAATCCCGCCAGGACGCCGACTACAAGGCTGAAATCGAACGCAAGCAAGCCGAGGTGAAAGCCGAAGCCAAGGCCAAGGCCGACGCCAAGGAAACCGAACGCAAGCTGGCCGAAGCCAAGGCCGCCAAGCAGGCCGACAGCGCCAAGCCGGCCGCCACCTCGGAAGACGCGCGCGCGCTGGCCATCCTGGAAGGCAAGGCCGCCGCCAAGCCTGCCGCCGCCGCCGAAACGGGCCAGAAATTCGTCCTGCAAGTGGCCGCGCTGAGCGACCAGGGCAAGGTGGACGAGCTGCGCGACAAGCTCAAGAAAGCCGGCATCAGCTCCTTCACGCAGAAGACGCCGTCCGGCGACATCACCCGCGTGCGCGTGGGGCCGTTCACCAACAAGGACGAAGCCGAGAAAGTGCGGGCCAAGCTGACCGCGATGGGCCTGAGCGGCCGTCTCGAAACCGTTTGATCCAGCAGGCTGCCCGACGTGACGATCTTTGATTACCTGGTGATGTTTGTATTGGTCGCGTCGGTCATCATCAGCATGATGCGCGGCTTGGTGAAGGAAGTGTTGTCGTTGGCAAGCTGGGTGGTGGCCTTCGTGGTCGCCAACGCCTACGCCGCCGCGCTGGCGCAGATGCTGCCGCCGGTGGTGCCGGGCGAGGTGCTGCGCCTGATCCTTGCCTTTATCGCACTGTTTATCGGTGTGCGGATTTTGATGGGCCTGCTGTCCATGGCGCTGGGCGCCTTGCTCGATGCCGGCGGCCTCAGCATCGTCGACCGCGCGCTGGGCATGGTGTTCGGCTTCGGCCGCGGCCTGGTCATTGTGCTGGCCGGTGTCATCCTGTGCGGGATGACGTCGATACCGCAACAAGCATTCTGGAAGGATGCGCTATTGAGTCCGCTCGCGGAGACCGGAGCGCATACGGTGAAAGCCTTTCTTCCCGCTGCCATGGCGCAGCATGTGAATTTTTGAATTCTTTAAATCTGTAGCACCAAGTCCAGGAGCAACATCATGTGTGGCATCGTCGGCGTCGTATCCCATCAACCTGTCAATCAACTGCTGTATGACGCATTGCTGCTGCTGCAGCACCGCGGCCAGGATGCGGCAGGTATCGCGACCAATCACAGCAGCATGTTCGCCATGCACAAGGCCAACGGCCTCGTTCGTGACGTTTTCCGTACCCGTAACATGCGTACGCTGCAAGGCAATTCCGGCATCGGTCACTGCCGCTATCCAACCGCCGGCTCGTCGAGCGAGGAAGAGGCGCAGCCGTTCTACGTCAACGCGCCGTTCGGCATCACGCTGGCGCACAACGGCAACCTGACCAACTGGGAACAGCTCAAGAAAGAAATGTTCCAGAACGACCGCCGCCACATCAACACCGATTCCGATTCGGAAGTGTTGCTGAACGTGCTGGCCCACGAGATCCAGAAAGCCACCACCGGCATCTCGATCGACGCCGACACCATCTTCGAAGCCGTGACCGTGCTGCATCGCCGCGTGCGCGGCGGCTACGCCGCCGTGGCGCAGATCGCCGGCGTCGGCCTGCTGGCCTTCCGCGATCCGTTCGGCATCCGTCCGCTGTGCCTGGGCATCAATGAAACCGAGCAGGGCGCCGAGTACCTGATCGCTTCCGAGTCCGTGGCGCTGGAAGGCATGGGCTTCCGCTTCGTGCGCGACATCGCGCCGGGCGAGGCCGTCTTCATCGACGCCGACAAGCAGCTGCACTCGCGCCAGTGCGCGGACAATCCGTCGCTGAACCCTTGCGTGTTTGAGTTCGTCTACCTGGCGCGTCCGGATTCCGTCATCGACGGCGCTTCCGTCTACGCCACCCGCCTGAAAATGGGCGAGTACCTGGCCGAGAAGATCAAGCGCGAATTCAAGGATGGCGAGATCGACGTCGTCATGCCGATTCCGGATTCGTCGCGTCCCGCCGCGATCCAGCTGGCGCTGGCGCTGAACGTGGAATACCGCGAAGGCTTCATCAAGAACCGCTACATCGGCCGTACCTTCATCATGCCGGGCCAGGCTGCGCGCAAGAAGTCGGTGCGCCAGAAGCTGAACGCCATCGCTTCCGAGTTCAAGGACAAGGTCGTGCTGCTGGTGGATGACTCCATCGTGCGCGGCACCACCAGCCGCGAGATCGTGCAGATGGCGCGCGAAGCCGGCGCCAAGAAGGTGATCTTCGCTTCGGCGGCGCCGCCGGTGATCTTCCCCAACGTGTACGGCATCGACATGCCTACCCGCGACGAGCTGATCGCCTACGGCCGCAGCACCGAGGAAGTCTGCCGCGAGATCACCGCCGATCACCTGGTGTACCAGGACATCGACGCGTTGAAGCGCGCCATCTCCGACGTCAATCCGGCGCTGAAGAACTTCGAGGCTTCGTGCTTCGACGGCGTCTACGTCACCGGCGACATCTCCAAGGACTACCTGGACAAGCTGGAATACGCGCGCCACCATCCGAAGGCCGCCGGCCCCGAAGATGCGGGCCGCTCGCAACTGAATCTGAATCTCGCGACCGCCGAAGGCTGATGTCGCGCCCGGTGCGGATCACTCCGCACCGGGCTTTTTTTTTGACTGCTTGAATATGAACGACAAGAAAAACTACGGCTTCACCACCACCATCCTGCACAACGATCGCCAGAAGGGCATCGAGCACGGTTCGCTGCACAAGCCCATCCACACCTCGGTCGCCTTCGGCTACGCCGACGCGCGCCAGCTGGCCTCGGTATTCCAGGGCAAGGAGCCGGGCTTCCGCTACGGCCGCCAGGGCAATCCGACCATCTCCGCGCTGGAAGACAAGGTCAACAAGATGGAGCAGGGCGTCGGCACGATCTGCTTCGCCACCGGCATGGGCGCGATCGGCGCCGTGTTCCAGTCGCTGCTGCGCGCGGGCGATCACGTGGTGTCGTCGTCGTTCTTGTTCGGTAACACCAACAGCCTGTGGCAGACCACCATGGCGCAGGGCGTGGGCGTGTCGTTTGTCGACGCCACCGATGTCGCCAACGTCGCCGCCGCCATCACCGAGCAGACCCGCGTGGTGTTCGTCGAAACCATTGCCAACCCGCGCACGCAAGTGGCGGATTTGAAGCGCATCGGCGAGCTGTGCCAGCAACGCGGCATCCTCTACATCGTCGACAACACCATGACCACGCCTTACCTGTTCCGTCCGAAGTCGGTCGGCGCCGGGCTGGTGGTCAACGCGCTGACCAAGTCGATCGGCGGCCACGGCAACGCGCTGGGCGGCAGCCTGACCGATACCGGCGCCTACGACTGGACCCGCTTCCCCAACATCTACGAGAACTACAAGAAAGCCGCGCCGCTGCAATGGGGCCTGGCGCAGATCCGCGCCAAGGGCTTGCGCGACTTCGGTTCCTCGCTGGCGCCGGAAGCGGCCCACCACATCGCCGTCGGCGCCGAGACGCTGGCGCTGCGCATGGAACGCACCAGCGCCAATGCGCTGGCGCTGGCCAGGTTGCTGGAATCGGACGAGCGCGTGGCGGCCGTCTACTACCCTGGCCTGGCCTCGCACCCGCAGCACGCGATCTCCAGCGAACTGTTCCGCAGCTTCGGCTCGCTGCTGAGCTTTGAGCTGAAGGACGGCATCGATTGCTTCGATTTCCTGAACCGCCTGAAGCTGGCGATCCCGGCCTCCAACCTGGGCGATACGCGCACGCTGATCATCCCGGTGGCGCACACCATCTTCTTCGAGATGGGCGCCGAGCGTCGCGCTTCGATGGGCATCGCCGAATCGCTGATACGGGTGTCGGTGGGCATCGAGGATACCGACGATCTGTTGGATGATTTCACCTGCGCGCTGGAAGCTTGCTGATCCCTGTCGCCGGTTGTGATAATCTAAGCTTTCAATTTTACTAAGCACGGGGGAGGCGTCATGAGAGCAGCATGGGTTCTGGCTTTGACCGTGCTGTCGAGTAACGCCCTTGCCGAAGAGCCGACGCGCCGCCTGGCCCGGCAAGCCGAGATCGAGTACTACACCAGCCACTACGACGGCGCCGATATTGCCCTGGCCCGCTTCGAATGCCAGCCGCCCTACATTCCGATGCGCCCGGCCACGGCCGGCCGCGCAGCGGTGGCGCAGACGCTGGCCGCGTGGCGCGCCTGCTACGACAGGTTCCTTGCCAACTACAACGCTGCGCTACCGGTCGGCAAGAGCATCCCCGCCGATCTGGCCGACCTGATGACCGACGATGAGATGAGCGCCGCGCAAACGCTGATGAGCCAGGTGTTCGTCCAGGTGGCCGACGACGCCAAGCGTCAGGCCGACGCGGTCACGGTGGCGGAGGCCGCGTGGGAAGGCCGGCGCGGCGACATCGCCTTGAGCGCGCGCGAGCTGCCGCACCTGCCGGTAACGGCCGGCAAGCGCTGAGCAGCCGCCGTTTGGCAGGAATTGACGCAATATTGTCTGTCCGTCGCCGCTGGAAGTTTGCTAGTCTGCGCGGCATGACTACCCCATTCCCCCTGAAGCACATGCTCGCCCTGCTTGGCGGCGCGCTGCTGGCCGCCGCCGCGCAAGCGGCCCCGGCCAGCGACGCCGAGTTGCTCGCCATGATGAAAACCCGCGTCGATGTCGACCACGCCGGCACCGGCATGGTGATCGGCATCATCGACGCCAAGGGTAGCCATGTGCTGGCCTACGGCAGCCTGAGCGAGGGCGGGGCGCCTGTCGATGCGGATTCGGTCTACGAGATCGGCTCCATCACCAAGGTGTTCACCGCCACGATCCTGAGCGACATGGCTCTGCGCGGCGAAGTGAACCTGGCCGATCCGGTGGCGCGCTACCTGCCGGCTGCAGCGGCGCCGCCGGCTTTCGGCGGAAGGCAGATCACGCTGGCGGACCTGTCGTCGCAGGTGTCCGGCATCCCAAGCATTCCTTCCAACCTGGCGCCCAAGGATGACGACAATCCCTTCGCCGATTACACGGCGCCGCAGCTGTACGAATTTGTGCACGGCTTTACGCCTGCGCGCGCGGCGGGCGAACGTTACGAATATTCGAATGCCGGCGTCGGCCTGTTGGGCCATGCGCTGGCGCTGCGCGCCGGCGTCGATTACGAAGCCCTGGTGCGCCAGCGCATCACCGGCGCGCTGGGCATGAGCAGCACGGCCGTCGCGCTGACGCCCGCCATGCGCCGGCATCTGGCCATCGGCTACGGCATGCCGGGCGTGGTCGCGGTCAACTGGGACATGCCGGTGCTGGCGGGCATGGGCGCGCTGCGCTCGTCGACGGCGGACATGCTGAAGTTTGTCGGGGCCAATATGGGATTGCTGAAGACGCCGCTATACGGCGCGATGCAGGCGGCGCATCGGCCGCGTCATGCGATCGAGGGCAGGGAGGGCGCGTCGGTGGCGCTGGGGTGGCATGTGCTGGAGCAGCACGGTTCGCACATCGTCTGGCATAACGGCGGCACGGGCGGCTACCGTACGTATATCGGCTTCGACACCGGCACGCAGCGGGGCGTGGTGCTGATGTCGAATTCGCACATGGGCTCGGACGATATCGCCAGGCGGGCGCTGAACAGCGCCTTCCCGCTTATCGTGCCGAAGCCTATGGCTATGTAAGGCTTAGTGCCAGCTGCGCATCAGGCCGACCGCCAGGCCTTCCAGCGCGAACTCGTCCGCTTCAGGATCGACCTTGATGATCTTGAAGTCCGGGTTTTCCGGCAGCAGCTCCACGGTGGAGCCGGTCTTCCTGTAGCGCTTGACCGTGACGTCGTTGCCGATGCGGGCCACGACGATCTGGCCATTCTTGGCGCTGTCCACTTTCTTCACGGCCAGCAGGTCGCCGTCCATGATGCCGGCGTCGCGCATCGACTCGCCGCGCACCTTGAGCAGGTAGTCCGGGCGGGAGGAGAACATGGCCGGGTCGACGCTGTAGCTGGTTTCCAGGTTTTCCTGCGCCAGGATGGGCGAGCCGGCGGCCACGCGGCCGATCAGCGGCAGCGACATCATCAGCGACACCGGTACTTTCGGCGTGGCCGGTTCGGCGTGCACGCCCAGCAGGCGGATGCCGCGCGAGGTGCCGGCGGCGATCTCGATCGCGCCCTTGCGCGCCAGCGCCTGCAGATGCTCCTCGGCCGCGTTGGCGGATTTGAAGCCCAGTTCGTTGGCGATCTCGGCGCGGGTCGGCGGGAAGCCGGTGTTCTCGATGGCATCCTTGATCAGATTGAGAATTTGTTCCTGTCTTGCGGTGAGCTTGATCATAGAGTGCTTTGGGCCTGTGTATATAGACAGTCTGTATTTTTGTACAGTGTGAAGCGAAATGCAAGGGAATTTGTTGCTTTGCGCGAAATAAATTCATGGTGGGGTCAAGTCTGACATTTGGACACGACCTCGACCGTAGCGACGCACTACGGTCGAGGTCGTGTCCAAATGTCAGACTTGACCCCGGATTGTTTTTTGCCGGAAAAGCTGATATAGTCGCGGGCTTACCTCTTCCCACACCTGTCTTGACGCCAGGGTGGGCTATATTCACAGTCCTTAAGGGAGTTTGTATGCGTCACTATGAAATAGTATTTATCGTCCACCCGGACCAGAGCGAGCAAGTGCCCGCCATGATCGAGCGTTACAAGACCTCGGTTACTACCCGCGGCGGCGCCGTGCACCGTGTTGAAGATTGGGGTCGTCGTCAGATGGCTTACTCGATCCAGAAACTGGCTAAAGCACACTACATCTGCATGAACATCGAATGCGACAACGAGACCCTGGTCGAGCTGGAAACCGCCTTCAAATTCAATGATGCCGTGCTGCGTCACCTGACCGTCAAGATGAAGAAAGCGGAAACCGCTCCTTCGCCGATGATGAAGTCGGTACAACGTGAAGATGCAGCGAAATCGCATCGCACCGAAGCTCCAGCAGTTGCTGCTGCTCCTGCGGCCTAATTGTTGTCAGGAACCGAGCTGAACCAGCTCCAGTTTATTGCCCTCATCGCCGAACGGGACGCCTTGCGCTACACCCCGGCCGGCATGCCGATCGTCAATGCTGTACTCCAGCACCGGTCGCAGCAGATGGAGGCAGGCATTGCCCGATTGAGCGAGTTTGAAATTTCCGCGGTTGCCGCGGGCGAGATTTCAGGCCGCTTCAGTCAGGCGCCACTGGCCGGCATGTATCAGTTCACCGGGTTCCTGAACAAGAAGAATCGCAATAGCAAAAGCCTGGTGTTTCACATCATTGATTTTAGTGCTGTCCCAGACAGCTCAATTTAGATACAGGAGCCTAAAATGGCATTCGGTAAAAAGTTCGACAAAAACAAGCTCAAGCTGAAAGAAAAGCGCAAGCAACAAAATCCACTGTTCAAGCGTAAGAAGTTCTGCCGCTTCACCGCAGCAAACGTTGAACAGGTTGACTACAAAGACGTCGACACCCTGAAAGACTTCGTCCAGGAAAACGGCAAAATCATGCCAGCACGTCTGACCGGTACCAAAGCGCACTACCAGCGCCAAGTTGACACCGCAATCAAGCGCGCTCGCTACCTCGCGCTGCTGCCTTACACCGATCTGCACCACGCTTAATCGCGTCGTCTAGATAAGATCCTGGAGAAGAACTATGCAAATCATTCTGTTAGAAAAAGTCGTCAACCTGGGCAACCTGGGTGAAGTCGTTAAAGTTAAAGACGGTTACGCACGTAACTTCCTGATTCCGCAAAAAATGGCCCGCCGCGCTACCGCGTCCGCCGTTGCTGAATTCGAAGTCAAGCGCGCTGAACTGGAAAAAGCTGCTGCTGAAAAGCTGGCCGCTGCCCAAGCCCAAGGCGAGAAACTGAACGGCATGACCGTGAACGTTTCGCAAAAAGCTGGTGTTGACGGCCGTCTGTTCGGCTCCGTCACCAACTTCGACATCGCTGAAGCCCTGACCAAAGCTGGTTTCGCTGTTGAAAAAGCTGCTGTGCGCATGCCTACCGGTCCTCTGAAGACCGTTGGCGAGCACCCAGTCAGCGTTGCTCTGCACACCGACGTGGTGGTGGAAGTGACCGTTGCTGTCGTAGGCGAAGCCGCCTAATATCAGACCGGACGGCAACGTCTGGTCGGTATAGCAACACATTGAAAAAGCCGGGCTTGCCCGGCTTTTTTCTCGTCATAAATTTGTAATACGGCTCAAGCAAGCAGGTATAATTCGCGCCATGAACGCCCCCTCCGATCCGCAAGTAGATTCACTCCGCGTCCCGCCGCATTCCATCGAAGCAGAACAGTCCGTCATCGGCGGCCTGCTGCGCGATAATGCGGCGTTCGACCGCATTGCGGACATGATGAACCCCGAGGACTTCTACCGCTACGACCACCGCATCATCTTCGAGCAGATCGTCAAGATGATCAACGGTTCGCGTCCGGCCGACGTCATCACCGTGTTTGAAACCCTGTCCCAGCTGGGCAAGGCGGAGGACGTGGGCGGCCTGACCTACCTGAACGCGATGGCGCAAAACACGCCATCGGCCGCCAACATCCGCCGCTATGCCGAGATCGTCCGCGATCGTTCCATCCTGCGCCAGCTGATCACGGTCGCCGACGAAATCTCCGGCCAGGCCTTCAGCCCGCAGGGCAAGGAAGTCAAGCAGATGCTGGACGAGGCGGAATCGAAGATCTTCGCCATCGCCGAGCAGGGCGCCCGCGGCGCCGCCGGCTGGATACCGGTGCAGCCGCTGCTGACCCAGGTGGTCGAGCGCATCGACGAGCTGTACTCGCGCGAAAGCCAGTCCGAGATCACCGGCGTGCCGACCGGCTGGATCGACCTCGACCGCATGACTTCCGGCCTGCAGCCGGGCGACATGGTGGTCGTCGCCGGCCGTCCGTCGATGGGCAAGACCGCGTTCTCGATGAACATCGCCGAGAACGTCGCGGTCGAAGAGGGCCTGCCGGTCGCCGTGTTCTCGATGGAGATGGGCGGCGTGCAGCTGGCCATGCGTATGCTGGGCTCGGTCGGCCAGCTGGACCAGCACCGCCTGCGTACCGGTAAGCTGAACGACGAGGATTGGCCGCGCCTGACGCACGCCATCCAGAAAATGAACGACGCCCAGGTCTATATCGACGAGACCCCGGCGCTGAACCCGATCGAAATGCGCGCCCGCGCGCGCCGCCTGTCGCGCCAATGCGGCAAGCTGGGCCTGATCGTGGTCGACTACTTGCAGCTGATGACAGGCTCGACCCAGGGCGACAACCGCGCCTCGGAGATCTCGGAAATCTCGCGCTCGCTCAAGGGCCTGGCCAAAGAGTTGCAGTGCCCGGTGATCGCGCTGTCGCAGCTGAACCGCTCTCTGGAGCAACGCCCCAATAAACGTCCCGTCATGTCCGACTTGCGCGAATCCGGCGCTATCGAGCAGGACGCGGACGTCATCATCTTCTTGTATCGCGACGAGGTCTACAATCCGGACTCGCCCGATAAGGGAACGGCCGAGATCATCATCGGTAAGCAGCGTAACGGCCCGATCGGCTCGGTGCGCCTGACCTGGATCGGCCAATACACGAAGTTTGGCAACTACGCCGGTAATCTGGCGCTGTACCAAGGCGACTAATCTTTACGCCGTCCCGTACCCGGGGGCGGCGATCTGCAGTACACATTTACGGAGAATAAAATGTTTGGACGTTTGATGCCCACCGAGGGCAAATTTTTTGACCTGTTTAACCAGCACGCCGACCTGTGCGTCAAAGGTGCAAAAGAGATGCTGGGCCTGATGTCCAATTTCGACGATCTGGAAAACCGCGTGCACGCCATCGAATCGATCGAGAAGCAAGCCGACAAGATCACCTACGCCACCGTCGACCTGCTGCACAAGACCTTCATCACGCCGATCGACCGCGACGACATCCACAAGCTGATCACCCGCATGGATGACATCCTCGACCTGCTGGAAGACGCCGGCCAGACCGTGTCGCTGTACGACCTGCACTCGGTGACGCCGGAAGCCAAGCGCCTGGCCGAACTGGTGCTGGCCTGCACCGAGAAGGTCCAGCAAGCCGTGGCCCTGCTGCACAATATGGACAACTCGCGCCAGATCGTCGCCATCTGCGAAGAGATCGACCGCCTGGAATCGGACGCCGACCACGTGATGCGCGCCGCCATGTCCAAGCTGTTCCGCGACGAACCGGACGTGCGCAACCTGATCAAGATGAAAGCCATCTACGAAATCCTGGAAACCGTGACCGACCGTTGCGAAGATGTGGCCAACATCATCGAAGGCATCATCGTCGAAAACGCATAACTACAAAAAGAATCGTCCAATATGCATACCCTACAAATCAGCATCTACGTGCTGGTCCTGCTGATCGGCCTGGCGCTGGTGTTCGACTTCATGAACGGCTTCCACGACGCCGCCAATGCGATCGCCACCGTCGTCTCGACCGGCGTGCTCAAGCCGCAGACGGCCGTCGCCATGGCCGCGCTGTTCAACTTCATCGCCATCTTCGTGGTCGGCCTGCACGTGGCGTCCACGGTGGGCAAGGGCACCATCGATGCCGGCGTCGTCGATCAATACGTGATCTTCGGCGCGCTGGTCGGCGCCATCGTGTGGAACCTGTTCACCTGGTACTACGGCATTCCTTCGTCGTCCTCGCACGCGCTGATCGGCGGCCTGGTCGGCGCCGCGGTGGCCAAGTCCGGCACCAGCGCCCTGATGGGCGACGGCCTGCTGAAGACCGTCAAGTGGATCATCATTTCGCCGCTGATGGGCTTTGTGTTCGGCTCCATCATCATGCTGATCGTGTCCTGGCTGTTCGTGCGCTCGACGCCGCGCCGGGTCGACAAGTGGTTCCGCCGCCTGCAACTGGTGTCGGCCGCTTCGTACAGCCTGGGCCACGGCGGCAATGATGCGCAAAAAACCATCGGCATCATCTGGATGCTGCTGATCGCCGTCGGCCAGGTGCCGGTGGACGCGTCGGCGCCGCCGCTGTGGGTGGTGATCTCGTGCTACGGCGCGATCTCGTTCGGCACCCTGTTCGGCGGCTGGCGCATCGTCAAGACCATGGGCCAGAAGATCACCAAGCTCAAACCGGTGGGCGGCTTCTGCGCCGAAACCGGCGGCGCCATGACCTTGCTGATCGCTTCGCACTTCGGCGTGCCGGTCTCGACCACGCACACCATCACCGGCGCCATCGTCGGCGTGGGTTCGTCGCAGAAGATGTCGGCCGTGCGCTGGGGCGTGGCGGGCAACATCGTCTGGGCCTGGGTCTTCACGATACCGGCTTCGGCGTTTGTCGCCGCGCTGGCGTTCTGGGTCGGACACCACATCATGTAAAACAAAAGGGAGCCTCGGCTCCCTTTTTTTACGCCTGCTCAGCCAACGGCGCGGGCGCCGCGTGGCGCCAGAGCGCGGCGGAGCTCAGCAGCAACAGCGTGCCGGCGCCGAGGAACAGGGCGCCGGTGCCGATCTGCGCCATCAGGCCGGCCGCCGCCAGCGACAGCGGCGTGATGCCGACCGACGCCAGCGCCAGCACGCTCATGGTCCGACCCAGCATATCGCTGCGCACGCTGCCTTGCAGCCAGCTCAGCACCTGGATGTTGACGTAGCCGGCCACCGCGCCGAGCAGGGCGGCGTCCAGGCCCACCCACCACAGCGGCAGTGGCAAGGCCAGTCCGGCCAGCAGCAGGCTGAGCGCAAACGACGCGGCCGCCGCGCTGCGATGCACCGTCAATGGCGAGCGCCATTTGGCGGCCAGCGCCAGGCCGAGCAGCGAGCCGGCGCCGGCGCACGCCATCAGCAGCCCCAGTCCAGAAGAACCGTGCCGCTGGCCGGCCAGCACCACCAGGCCGATCTGCGTCGCGCCGGTCGCACAGAAATTGATGCTGGCGAAGCTGATCAGCACGGCGCGCAGTCCGGCATCGCGCCAGACGTAGCGCAGGCCGGCGGCGATGGCCGGCATGATGCCGCCGGCCTCGGCGCCGGGCGTCGCCGTGCGCGGGCGGGCGGCCATGCACAGCAGCACGATGACGATGTAGGCATAGCTGGCCGCGTCGGCGATGAAGACGAACAGCAATCCGTAATGGGCGATCAGCAGGCCGCCCACGGCCGATCCGGCCAGCACGCAGATCTGCATGCTCGATTGCAGCAGCGCGTTGGCGCGTTGCAGTTGCTCCGTCGGCAGCAGTTCCGGCAGCAGCACGCGCAGGGCCGGCGAGGTGAAGGCGTCGGCCACGCCGAAGCAGAAGGCGATCAGATACAGCAGCTGCAGGTTCAGCGCCTGCCGCTGCAGCAGCAGGGCGATCAGCGCCACGCACAGCGCCTGCGCCGTGTAGGCCACGGCCAGCACCGTGCGCGCGGGGAAGCGGTCGCTGACGGCGCCGCCCAGCAGCATCAGCAGCGCGCGCGGAATCGCCAGCGCCATCATGACGGAACCGAGCGCCAGGCTGGAGCCGGTCATCCGCAGCACCAGCCAGGGCAGGGCCAGCATGAAGCCGACATCGCCCAGCTGCGAAATGGTCGAACCCACCCAGACATGCTTGAACCGGCTGTTCATATTGATCCCAAAAAGTGAATGTGTGTTTACATTCGCATATTTCGACGGAATTGTCTATCATGCCGTGCATGAGCCCAAACAAAATCGTCGCCGCGCCCCAGCAAAAGCGCAGCCAGGCCACGCTGGAGCGTCTGTTGAACGCCACCATCCGCTCGCTGGCCGAGCACGGGCTGGAGGGTACGGTGATCCCGCGCATCGCCGCGCTGGCCGAGGTCGCGCCGGCCAGCGTCTATCGCCGCTTCGTCAACAAGGATGCGTTGATGCGGGCGGCCTTCCTGCACCTGCTGGAGCGCAGTAACGAGGCGAACAAGAGCCAGCTGCCGGCGATGCTGCAGCATCCCACCTTGCGCGCAAGCGCCGACGCGCTGATACGGCTGATGTTTTTGCAGTACCGCCAGCACCCGCGCCTGCTGCGCGCGCTGGCGCGGTTTATCGACGCCGACACCGACACCGCGTTCGTTGCCGCCGCCCGCGCCATCATGGAAGAGAATGTCCAGCTGTCCGTGCAGTGCCTGCTGGTGCATCGCGGGCAGATCCGCCACGCCTCGCCCGAGCGCGCGCTGCGATTCGCGGTGCTGCAGGCCATCACATCGATCGAAGCGATCGCGCTGGAGCCGATGTCCTTGTGGCATAACGTGATACCGGAGCCGGATGAGGCGTTGGCCGGGGACCTGGCCCGCAGCTTTGTCGCCTACCTGAGTTGAGTCGGCGTGCAGTAAAATCGCGGCATGAAGAAAATTGATTTTGCCCAGTTGATGCAACTCGCTCAAGCTTCCGCCGGCATCGCTGCGCCGTGCAGTTGCAATGCGGTGTCGCTGGCAGCCTGGCAGCGGCTGCCGACCTCGCTGGAGCTGGACCGCTTCGAGGAAATCGGCACGCTGATGGACGATCCCTACGACGAGCCGACCTTCGCCGAATACCACCCGCATGGCACGCGCTACGAGAGCGACGATGCGCCCATCGTGCCGCGCTATTATCCGTGCAACCGCAGCCAGCTGGCGCGCTGCCTGGATTGCGGCCGCCACTACCTGCGCTACAACGAGGCGGGTGGCTACTTCACCGAGCTGCGCATCCGCGCGCTGCAACCCGGGCTACTGGTCGACGCCGCCCTGTAAGCCCAGCATGCGCGCCGCCATGGCGCGCGCCAGCACGGCCGGCGCGGGCACCGCCACCGGCAAATCCGTGAACGCTTCGTCGATGGCCAGATTGGCCAGCCCGTGCGCCAGGCTCCAGCCGGTCAGCGCCAGTTCCGGGCCGCGCGCCGCGTCGAAGGCCGTGGCCGCCGTGACCAGCACATGGAACGACGCTTCCGCCGCCTGCTTCAACTCGGGGTAGCGCGATTTCTGCGCCAGCAGGGGGCCGAACATCAGGCGGAACTGCGCCGGCCGCGCGCGGGCAAATTCCACATACACCTCGCAGATATCCATCAGCCGCAGGCCCTGGCCGCGCGCGCCATCGGCGTCCGCCGCCGCCATCGCCGCGGCCAGCGCGGCGAAGGCCCGGGCCGCCACGGCGGCCAGCAAATGCTCGCGGCTGGGGAAGTGGTGATACGGCGCGGCATGCGACACGCCGGCCGCCTTGGCGACCTCGCGCAAGGTCAGCGCCTGCGCGCCGTTCTGCGCCAGCAGCAGGGTGGCGGCATCGAGCAGGCTGTCGCGCAGATTGCCGTGGTGGTAGGGTTTGGTGCTCATAGAGTTATCTTGACACGAGAAAGATATCGTCGCACTATACAGATCTTTCTTGTGTAAAGATTGGAGGCGATCATGTACCACTTTATCGTTGGCCGCAAATTGCAGCGGGCGTTCAGGGACATCAACGCGGGCGCTTACGAGCGCGTGCTGCCGCAGTTCGCCGCCGCGCACCGCCACCTGATGCACGGCCACCATCCGCTGGCTGGCGAGCGCCGCACGTTGGCGTCGACGACGCAGTGGTATGCACGCCTGAAGCGGCTGCTGCCCGGACTGCGCTTCGACATCGACGCCATCGCCGTCACTGGCTGGCCGTGGCGCACCATCGCCACCGTGACGTGGAAGGACCGCTTCACGCTGCCCGACGGCAGCACCGGCGCCAACCAGGGCGTGCATGAGTTCGAATTGCGCTGGGGCCGCGTGCACAAGCTGGAGGTGCATTGCGACACGGCGAAACTGGAGAACTACTGCCGCAGCATGGCAGCCGCCGGCATCGCCGAAGCCGCCGCCGCGCCGATCAGCGATGTTTGAAAATGGCGTGCTTAGTCGAGCAACCAATTTTGGATGGTAATGCCGGGATAGTCAGAAAAATCCGCGCTGCGTGATCGATGCCGGTTGATTCTTCATCAGGTAGATGCACGTATTGGTATCCAACATGTACGTAGCCATTACAGCTCCTCGCGCTCGCGTTGCTCTTGTGGCCCGCGACCTTCGGCCATGAAGTCAGGCGAGAACCTGGCGAATATTTTCAGTACGCCAGCCAGCGACCGCCGCACAGGCCGGATCCGGAGTTCGTCGCCGATCCGTTCGATTTCCAGCGCGATATCTGTGCGTGCATATGCCAGCTCGGCAGGGATGCGAACCGCTTGGGAGTTGCCGTTCTTGAACGCTTTTGTCGTACGCATTTTCATCTCCGATGACGCTCAATGTAGGTCGAAATCCCTCCCATGTAAATCAGCGTGTGTACATGAATTGGTGTATCCCGACCTGGGTATGAAAAATAGCTGGCGCAAAATAGGCTATCATGCCGCCTCTTTACCCGTTTGATCGTTTCCTCCATGATAGTTCCCCGCAGCAAGCACTTTTCACCGCGCCGGAGCAGGCTGGAGGCGTTGGTGAATCTCGTCCTGATGGGGGGCGTGGTCAGTGCGCTGAGTTACCACTGCGGGCTGCACGGCCGCCTCGGCGTGACGCGCCATGCGATCGCGCTGCCGGAAGGCAAACGCCTGCCGCGCCCGATCAAGATCGCGTTTGCCTCGGATTTCCATGCTGGCCCGCCCACCCACGCGGGCATCTTCCGTGACCTGTTTGCCGCCGTCGCGGCCGAACAGCCGGACGTGCTGCTGCTCGGTGGCGATTACGTCTCCGGCCAGGCCGCCAATATCGCCGTGATGTGTCCGCCGCTGGCGGCCTGCCAGCCGCCGCTGGGCAAGTTCGCGGTGCTCGGCAATCACGACCTGTCGACCGACGACGGCGACATTTGCCGCCGCCTGGAGACGGCCGGCGTGCAGATGCTGGTCAACCGCGCCGTCCAGCTGCCTGCGCCGTTCGGCGCGGTGTCGATCTGCGGCCTGGACGATCCCTGGACCGGCGAACCCAACGCCGCGGCCGCCTTTGCCGGCGTCGCCGACTCGGACGTGCGCGTGCTGCTGATGCACGCGCCGGACGGCCTGCTGACGGTGGCCGAGCGGCAGTACGACGTCGCCTTTGCCGGCCACACGCATGGCGGCCAGATCGCGCTGCGCGACGGCACGCCGCTGGTGCTGCCGGAAGGTCCGCTGTCGCGTCCCTATCATTACGGACGCTTCCCGGTGCGCGGCAATGGCGAGCTGATCGTCAGTCGTGGCGTGGGTTGCAGCCGGATCCCGGTGCGCATCAACGCCGATCCGGAACTGGTGATCTGTACTGTGCAATAATCTGCACACCATGCATACCGACATCCAACTCCAAACCGAAGATCCCGCCGCGCGCGAATCCCTGTTGTTGATGGAAGAGTTGTCGACGGCGCTGGAAGCCATCACCGGCGACAGCGGCAACGCCTCGTTCGACGTCAACGATGTCTACGGCCCCGCCGGCTGTTTCGTGGTGGCGCGCGACGCCAGCGGCCACGCGCTCGGCTGCGGCGCGCTGCGGCCGCTGGAGCCCGGCGTGGCCGAGATCAAGCGCATGTATGCGCGCCACGGCACCAGCGGCGTCGGCAGCGCCGTGCTGCGTTTCCTGGAGGATGAGGCGCTGGCCATGGGCTACCAGGCCGTGTGGCTGGAGACGCGGCTGGTCAACCGCCGCGCCGTCGATTTCTACGAAGCGCGCGGCTATCAGCGCATCGCCAACTACGGCAAATACATCGGCAACCCGCTGGCCGTCTGCTTCGAAAAACAATTGCCCGCGCCGTAACAGCTTGATAGCACGCCGGCCTTAAGCGCACGTTAGCTGTCAGCCTGGTCTTACAAGCAGAGGGCCCTTACGCTGCTTACGCGCACGCCTGAAGCCTGCGACAATGTTGCCTGAATTTTAAAGAAGACATTGGCTATCATGAAAATCATCGATCAGCGCTACCTCGCCAGCGACAACCGCTACTCCTCACAACCTTGCTTGCTCAGCATACTGGAGCTGGACCGCGACGCGCCCACGCCCGCCGCCATCAGCGCGCTGGAGCGTCGCCTGCAAGCGATCCTGCCGGGCCTGCGCCGCCAGCGCAACCTGGTGGGCAAGCGCTGCGCCGAGGTGCCGCCGCTGGTGCAACTGGTGCAGCAGGTGGCGATGGAATTGCGCCGCCTGGCTTTCAATGAAGTGACCTTGGGTTTCGTCGGCGTGGTGCCGCATATGCGCGGCCGCTACCGCCTGGTGCTGCCGTATTCGGCCAAGGCCGCCGTCGCGCCGGCGCTGGCCATGGCCACGCAGCTGGTGGACCGCCAACTGGCCGGCCGCGCTTTCAATCTGCAAGCCGGCCTGACGCGCCTGCGCGCGCTGGCCGACCGCCGCAGCATGCCGCGCAACGGCAAGCGCGCCTACTTGATGCAGACCGCCCGCACCATCTTGATGTCGGTAATGCCCAGCAAGACCTTCTCGATGCCGTCCATCTTCAAGGTCAGCATGCCGTCTTCCAGCGCGGCCGCCAGCAGCTGAGCAACCCGCGCATGTTCCTGCAGCAGCTTCTTGACCTTGTCGCTGCCTATCATCAGTTCGTGCAAGCCGACGCGGCCCTTGTAGCCCTTGTTGCACTCGTCGCAGCCGACCGCGCGGTATAGCGTGAACTTGCCGTCCTTGGCGTAGCGCTGGCGCCAGCCGTCCAGCACGGCGGCGCGCCCGGCGGCGGCATCCTTGATGAAGCTCTCCGTGTTGAGCAGCTCTTCGCAAAACTCCGTCAACAGCAGCTTCAACTCCTCCTCGCTCGGCTGATAGGCCTGCTTGCACTTGCCGCACAGGCGCTTGGCCAGCCGCTGCGCCAGGATGCCCAGCAGCGCGTCGGCGAAGTTGAACGGGTCCATGCCCATGTCCAGCAGCCGCACGATCGATTCCGGCGCGCTGTTGGTGTGCAGCGTGGCGAACACCAGGTGGCCCGTCAGCGAGGCTTCGATGCCCATGCCCACGGTTTCCTTGTCGCGCATCTCGCCGACCATGATGATGTCCGGATCGGCGCGCAGGAAGGCCCGCATCACGGTGGCGAAGTCCAGCCCCGCCTTGCGGTTGACCTGCACCTGGCGCAAGCCTTTCTGCGTGATCTCGACCGGGTCTTCGGCGGTCCAGATCTTGGTGTCCGGCGTGTTCAGGTAGTTCAGCACCGAGTGCAGCGTGGTGGTCTTGCCGGAGCCGGTCGGACCGCAGACGAAAAACAGGCCATACGGTTTCTCGATGGTGGCGCGCAGGCGCTCCAGGTTGAACGGCAGCACGCCCAGCTTGTCGAGCGGGATAGGTTCGCCGGCCGCCAGTATCCGCATGACGATGTCCTCGACGCCGCCGGCCGACGGTATCGTCGCCACCCGCAGCTCGATGTCCAGCGGGCCGTACTTCTTGAACTTGATCTTGCCGTCCTGCGGCTTGCGCCGCTCGGAGATGTCGAGGTCGCACATGATCTTGACCCGCGCCACCAGCGCGCTGCGGTAGGAGGCGGGGATCTCGATGTAGGGCACCAGCGTGCCGTCCTTGCGGAAGCGGATGCCGGTCTTGCCCTTGCCGGGCAGCGGTTCGATGTGGATGTCCGACACGCCCTGGCGGTAGGCGTCGACGATGATCTTGTTGAGCAGCTTGACCAGCTCGTTCTCCACCGCCTCCGACACTTCGACCGGGCCGCCTTCGCCGTCGGCGTCGTCATCGTCCATGCCCGACAGCAGCTCGCCGACGCTGCCCATGTCGCTGGTGGCGCCGAAGAAGTGCTCCAGCATCTGGCGGAACTCGCGGTTGCTGGTGACGCGGTACACCGGCTTGGCCTTGGGGAAGATCTGGTTGACGATGTGGGTGTGCGCCACCCGGTCCGGGTCCAGCGCCACCACCAGCATGCCGTCCTTGCCGTCCTCCAGCGGCATCCAGCCGGATTCCTCCACGTACTGGCGCTTGAGGTTTTTCAGCAGTTCCACCGGCTTGATGCGCTCGGGGCGGAAGTGTTCGTACGGCACGCTGAAGTGCCGCTCCAGCGAGGCGCCGATGGCCGCCAGCTTGACCTGGAACTCATCGATCAGCACATCCTCGACATCGAGCTCCTTCTTGCGGGCTGAACGCGTGGCCAGCTCCAGTTCGGGCAGCGACAGCACCGCGTCCGTCACCAGTCCGTCATATTTCGTGCGTACCATCTGCGGTGGTTTCATGCGCTGGCTGAAGGCCACCGACAGTGTGTCGCACAGCTCCTTGACGCCGGCCTCGGCGATGGCGGAGAAGGGGCAGCGGTCGCGGTTGTTGATGAACTGCACTACGCCCAGCAGCTCGCGCGATTGCACCGAGATCAGCGGCGCCACCAGCATCTGCTTGGTGCGGTAGCCGGTGCGCTGGTCCACGCCCTGCTGGAAGCGCAGCTCCGGCGAGTAGCGCGACAGCTCGGCCTGGTCGTAGACGTCGGCGAGGTTGACGGTCTTGCGGGTCAGCGCGACGTAGCCGGCGATGGAGGCCGGCGTCACCGCCAGCTTGAGGTCGCGGAACGAGGTCAGCCCGGTCTTGACCTTGGAAACGATGTAGTCTTTTTCATGGTCCATCGCGTACAGCGTGAAGCGGTCGCAATTGAACAGGTCGCAGAACTCCATGCCGAGGTCGAGCATGATCTCGTCCAGGTTGCTGGTGGCGTGGATCTTGGTCGTCACCGTTTGCAGCTTCTGGAAAAACGCCAGCCGCAGGTCGACATCGCTGGGGTGTGGACTGGGGGTGCCGGCGTCGTTCATGATCGCTTTCGCTAGGTCAAGTGAACTTCCATGCCTTCATAAGCGAGGAAGACCTTCAGATCACCCAGCAGCGGCGCGTGGCGCGCCATGACATCGGCGAACACGGCTTCGAGTTCGTCGTCGCTGCGGGTCGGTTCATGATGGGTGCAGTATAGCGCTTTGGCGCCGGTGCGCAGCGCCATGGCGAACGCGGAATCGAAGGTGCCGTGGCCCCAGCCCTGCTTGGCCGGATATTCCTCGCGGGTGTAGGAGCAATCGACGATCAGCGCGTCGACGCCTTGCACCACGGCGTCGATCGCCGTGTTGCGCTCCGCCATCCACCGTTCGTAGGCGGCGTGCTCCGGGTGGCCGGACGGGTGGATGTTGTAGTGCGGCTCATGGTCGCCGGTGAAGAACACGGACTTGCCGTGGCATTCGATGCGATAGCCGAGGTCGGTCACGGGATGGTTCATCACCACGTTGCGCACCAGCGCGTCGCCGACCTGGACCGGCTCGTCGATGGTGAGCGTCTGGTATTCGATGGTGGCGTCCATCTGGGTTTCGCTGACCGGGAAGTAGCTGTTCTGCAGCTGCACGCCCATCACGTGCTCGATGCCGTTGCCGGTGACGGGGTCGGTGACGCCGTGCAGGCGCACGCGGCTGCCGCGCACGAACAGCGGCGTGAAGAAGGGCAGGCCGTGGATGTGGTCCCAGTGGCTGTGGGTGATGAAGATGTTGGCGTGGATGGGCGCTGTCTGGTTCTGCAACAGGGACTGGGCCAGCGAGAATATGCCGGTGCCGCCATCGATGACGATCAGGGTGTCGTTGTCGGTGCGCACTTCGATGCAGGTGGTATTGCCGCCATAGCGCGCGGTGCGCGGGCCGGGGGAGGGTATGGAGCCGCGCACTCCCCAAAAAATAAATTTCATACAAAGTCCCTGTTTTTTTCGCTCTATGCTACGGCCGATGATAGCTTTTTTTCCCGGCAACAGGGAAAAACCCGACACTGGCCGGGGTAATTTTGTGTCATGGACCATTTCCCGATGTACAACAGCTTGCGCTGGAGCTACACTTCCAAAGGACTCCTGCGCGCCCTGCCGCAGCGAGCGCTTCTCCAACAGGTGTCGAAAAAACAACCATGCAAGAGTTGAATCAAACGCAGATCGCCCAGCGGCTGGACCAGCTGACCGAACTCAGTGTCGAGCTGGGCAGCAGTCACGATACCGAGACGCTGTTGGAGCGTATCCTGATCGTTGCCAAAAGCATGACCAACGCCGACGGCGGCACGCTGTACCGGCCCAGCGAGGACAAGCGCTACCTCGATTTCACGATCCTGATCAACGACACGCTGCAGACCCACCAGGGCGGCGTCAACGGCGCGGCGATCACCGCGCCCGGCGTGCCGCTGTTCGACGACAACGGCGAGAAGAACCTGGCCTCGGTGGCGGCCTACGCCGCCCACTTCGGCCTGTCGGTCAACATCGAGGACGTCTACAAGGCCGACGTGTTCAACTTCTCCGCCATGGTCAAGTTCGACCAGCTGCGCCACTATCATTCGCAATCGTTCCTGACGGTGCCGATGAGCGACCACGAGGGAGAGCTGGTCGGCGTGCTGCAGCTGATCAACGCCAAGGACGACAGCGGCGCGATCCGCGCCTTCAGCCAGACCGACCAGCGCTTCATCGAAGCCCTGGCGGCGCAGGCCGCCGTGGCGCTGACCCACCAGCGCCTGATCGCCCAGTTGGAGGAGCTGCTGGAATCGCTGGTCAACCTGATCAACATCGGCATCGATGAAAAATCGCCGTACACGGGCCGCCATTGCCAGTTCGTGCCGGAGCTGACGATGATGCTGGCCGAGGCCGTGCACAACACCGAGACCGGCCCGATGGCCGATTTCCGCATGAACGACGCCGACCGCAAGGAGCTGTGGCTGGCCGGCCTGCTGCACGACTGCGGCAAGATCACCACGCCGGTGCACGTGGTCGACAAGGCCACCAAGCTGGAAACCATCTTCGACCGCATCGCCCTGATCGACACCCGCTTCGAGGTGCTGCTGCGCGACGCCGAGATCGCCGCGCTGAAGCGCCAGGTGGCGGCCGGCGGCGACCAGGCCGCCATCGCCGCCATCGCGCAGGAGCTGGCTGAACAGCAGGCGACGCTGCGCGCCGAGCGCGACTTCATCCGCGACGCCAACGTCGGCGGCGAGGGCATGCAGGCGGCCGACCAGGACCGCGTGCGCGCCATCGCCCAGCACCGCTGGACCGGCCCCGACGGCGTCGAGCGCGACTTCCTCGACGCCGACGAAGTGATGAACCTGACCATCAAGTTCGGCACGCTGACCGAGTCCGAGCGCAAGGAAATCAACAACCACATCTCGATGACGATCCGCATGCTGGAGGCGCTGCCGTGGCCCAAGCACCTGAAGAACGTGCCGGAGTACGCCGGCGGCCACCACGAGCGCATGGACGGCAAGGGCTATCCGCGCGGCCTGACCAAGGACCAGATGTCGGTGCAGGCGCGGCTGATGGCGATCGCCGACATCTTCGAGGCGCTGACCGCCAAGGACCGCCCCTACAAGAAGGGCAAGATGCTGTCCGAGTCGCTGCGCATCCTGGGCAACTTCTCGCTCAACGGCCACATCGATCCCGACCTGTTCGACATCTTCATCCGCAGCAAGATCTACCTGGAGTTCGCCCACAAGAACATGGACGAAAAACAGATCGACGTCATCGACGAAGCCAAGATCCCCGGCTACACGCCCTAAGCCGGGCAAGGAGAGCGCGTGCGCCTGTTCCCCGCCAAGTGGGCCAAGACCCTGCTGAAGTACGGCCCGCGCTGGCTGCTGGGCATCCTGGTGACGGCGTTCGGCGTGGCCTACACGGCCGGCGTGGTCGAGATCGACGCCGTGCGCCGCCTCGACAGCCTGCTGGCCGGCGAGCGCATGAAGCTCGAACCGCCGGTGCTCGACCCCCGCATCGTCATCGTCGACATCGACGGCAAGGCCCTGACCGAAGTGGGGCGCTTTCCGTGGAGCCGCAACATCCAGGCGCGGCTGGTCACGCAGCTGACCCGGCACTACCAGGTCAGCGCCATCGGTTTCGATATTTCCTTTCCCGAGCCGGACACCAGTTCCGGCTACGGCGTGCTGGAGCAACTGTCCAACGGCGAGTTGAAGGACGTGCCGGCGCTCAGGCAGCGGCTGGCCACGCTGAAGCCGGCGATGGACTACGACGGCCTGTTCGCCGCCGCGCTCAAAGGGCAGCCGGTGGTGCTGGGCTTTAATATGTCGGCCGACCAGGTCAAGGGCCAGCTGCCGGCCCCCATCATTACCGAGCAGGACTTGAACGGCCGCGAACTGCTGGCCTATTCCGCGCCCGGCTACGAGGCCAACATCGGCGTGCTGCAGAGCGCGGCCGCCGGCGCCGGCAGCTTCAGCGTTGTCACCGACCTGGACGGCATCGTCCGCACCGCCGGCCTGATCCAGCAGGTGGGCGACAACTACTACCCGGCGCTGTCGCTGGCGACGGCCGGCGTCTACCTGAAGGCGCTGGCGATCAAGCCCTTCCTGTCGCAGACGGTGGACCAGCTGTCGCAAAACCAGCTCTCCAGCGGCGGCTTCGATTCCGTCACCATCCTGTTGCCCGGCAAGCGGCAGCGGGTGATCCCGGTCGGCGAGGCGATGACCACCGTGGTCCAGTTCCGCGGCCAGGGCGGCCCGCGCGGCGGCGCCTTCCGCTACGTGTCGGCGGCCGATGTGCTGGCCGGGCGGGCGCCTCAGGCGCTGCTCAAGGGCGCCATCGTGCTGGTCGGCACCACCGCGCCCGGCCTGGTCGACTTGCGCGCCACGCCCGTCAACCCGGAATACCCGGGGGTGGAGATCCACGCCAACATCATCAAGTCCATCCTCGACATGCGCTTCAAGTCCCGCCCCGACTGGGCCGGCGCGATCGAGGGCATCGTCATCCTGCTGGTGGGCCTGGCGCTGAGCCTGGCGCTGGCGGCGCTGTCGCCGCTGCGCTCCATCCTGCTGGGCGCGCTGGTGCTGGGCGCGGCGGTCGGCGTCAACTACTACGCCTACAGCGAGCTGAATCTGATCTTCAACCTGGCCATGCCGCTGATCGTGATCTTCGCGGTGTTCGTGCTCAACGTCGCCTGGGGTTATTTCTTCGAGGTGCGCAAGGGCCAGGCGCTGGTGTCGCGCTTCGGCGAATACGTGGCGCCCGAGCTGGTGGCCGAGATGGCCGACGATCCGGAAAAATACAATATGGATGGCGAGAGCCGCGAGCTGACCGTGCTGTTCGTCGACGTGCGCGGCTTCACCACCATCTCCGAAGGACTGACGCCCAGGCAGCTGCGCGAATACATCAACCTCTACCTGACGGCAATGTCGGAAGACATCCGCGACAGCCATCGCGGCACGCTCGACAAGTACATCGGCGACGCCGTCATGGCCTTCTGGGGCGCGCCGGTGGCGTTTGCCGACCATGCCAGCCGCGCGGTCGCCACCTCGCTGCTGATGCAGGCTTCGGCCCACCGCCTCAACGACGACTTCATGGCGCGCGGCTGGCCGCCGCTGAAGATAGGCATAGGCCTGAACTCCGGCCTGATGCACGTGGGCGACATGGGCTCGAAGATACGCCGCGCCTACACCGTCATGGGCGACGCCGTGAACCTGGGCTCGCGGCTGGAAGGCATCACCAAGGTCTACGGCGTCGGCATCGCCGTCGGCGAGGCCACCCGCGCCGCCGCGCCGGAGTTCGCCTACCGCGAGCTGGACCTGGTGCGGGTCAAGGGCAAGAACGAACCGGTGGCGATTTTCGAACCGATCGTGCTGGAAAAAGACCTCGATGCCGCCACCCGCGACGAGTTGGAACGCTGGCATACGGCCCTCGCTGCTGTGCGCTTGCAACAATGGGACCACGCAACGCAGATTATTGTTGATTTGTCCGCAACATTTCCAGAGCGCAGCCTTTATTCCCTCTATACTGAGCGCATCACTTACTACCGAGCACATCCTCCCGGCGCGGACTGGGACGGCGTCACCACGTTCGAAACCAAATAGTAAAAAAAGCTCAAAGATGATGGCGAAACAATAAAGCGCAATCTAGCCACAAGCTGGGAAAAAACTGTCTTTCAGACAGCAAAAAAAGTGGCGGCCACGGCAAAGAAGACTACACTGGTAGGTAACATTAGTTACCCACCGGATATACTTTGCGGGGTGCTTTCATCCCTCCTGCACAACCAATCTGAAAACTCGCCTGCGGGGCACCATGACGCCCACGGGCACGAATCCACACCGGATAGAGGATGTCGTTATGAAAGCCCAGACCAGCCGCCCCCCACAACGCCGCGCCGCCGCCGCGCCGCTGCGCCGCAAACTGATCGCCGTGCTGGTGGCCACGTGCTACGCCACGGCGCAGGCTGGTCCGGTCAATCCGTCGGTGGTGGCAGGGCAGGCCAGTTTCAACCTCACCGGCAAGACCTACTCGATCACCAATACGCCCAACACCATCATCAACTGGCAGAGCTTCTCGCTGGCCTCGGACGAGGTGGCGCGCTTCATCCAGCAGGGCGCCGACAGCAAGGTGCTCAACCGCATCACCGGTCAGGATCCGACGCGCATCCTCGGCTCGCTGCAATCGAACGGCAAGGTGTTCCTGATTAATCCGAACGGCGTGCTGTTCGGCGCCGGTTCGCGGGTGGACGTCAACGGCCTGGTGGCGTCCAGCCTGGCGATATCGAACGCCGATTTCCTGGCCGGTAAAAACAACTTCAGCGGCGCCGCCACGGCGGGCAAGGTCAGCAACGCCGGCGCGATCACCACGCCGTCCGGCGGCCAGATCTTCCTGGTCGCGCCGGCGGTGGAAAACAGCGGCGTGATCTCGTCGCCGAACGGCGATGTGGTGCTGGCGGCGGGGCATAGCGTGCAGCTGTTCGATTCGAAGGATCCGAATGTGCAGGTGGTGGTGTCGGCGCCTGCCGACATGGCGCTGAACCTGGGGCAGATCGTGGCGCAGGGCGGCCGGGTCGGCGTGTATGGCGCGCTGGTCAGCCAGCGCGGCGGCATCAGCGCCAACAGCGCGGTGCGCGGCGCCAACGGCCAGATCATCCTGAAATCGAGCGGCACCACGCTGCTGGAGGCGGGCAGCACGACCAGCGCCACCGGCAGCAACCTGAACACGGGCGGCGATATCCGGCTGCTGGGCGCGCAGGTGGGCCTGACCGGCGATGCCGTGGTCGACGCCAGCGGCGCGGCGGGCGGCGGTTCGGTACTGGTCGGCGGCGACTACCAGGGCAAGAACGCGGCGGTGCAGAATGCGCAGCAATCGTATGTGGGCAAGGACGCCGTCATCAAGGCGGACGCCACGGTCAACGGCGACGGCGGCAAGGTCATCGTCTGGAGCGACAAGGCGACGCAGGTGTTGGGCAGCATTGCCGCGCGCGGCGGCGCGGCGGGCGGCAATGGCGGCTTCGTCGAAACCTCGGGCCACTACCTGGACATGCAGGGCAAGGTCGATACCCGCGCGCCCAAGGGCGCCACCGGCCAGCTGCTGCTCGATCCTACCAACATCTATATCGCTGACGATAGTGGCGTTTCCGGTTTGCCGGGTTCACTGGGCAACGCCAACTTGCTGGGCGGTCCGGATTTTGCCGAATCCGGCAGCTTGTCGAATTCACTGTTGTTGACCGGTACACTGACGAGTGCGCTGGCAAGCAACAACGTTACGGTCAACACCGCCAATATCAGCGGCAGCGACAGCGGGAATATCTCCGTCCTGAGCGCGTTCGCGGTACCGAACAACCGCAGCCTCACGCTGACGGCCAGCAACGACATCAGCGTCAACGCAGCGCTCTCGCTCGGCTCTTCAAGCGGCCTGACGCTGACAGCCGCGCATAACATCGGCCTCAATGCCGGCTTGACGCTGGGGCCGTCTAGCGCGCTGACGCTGACCGCAGGGACCGACGTGGCGCTCAACACGGCCATGACGCTGGGTTCATTGAGCACTGCCAGCTTCACTGCCGGCGGCGATATCAGCCTGAACGCCGCAATGACCGGTACCGGCGGTTCGCTGACCCTACATTCGGGTGGGTCCATCGCGCAGCACACAAGTCCGAGCGATGCCTTGACCATCAGCAGCATCAGCGCCATCGCTGCCAACGACATCGTCCTGAATAATCCCAGCAATACCATTGGCACAGCGTCAACCCTGGAAGCAACCGGCGGCAATTTGACGTTGGAGGCGGTCAACATCTATCTCGGGGCCAGCACCGCCGGCGGCACGATGACGGCGATCGCCCATAACGGCGATGTGACTGTCAGCGGCAATCTTAAAAGTGCCGGCAACATGACACTGACCTCGGACAAGACCAACGGGATTGCCACCGTCGGCAATGGCGTCAACCTGTGGTCCACTGGGGGCAATATCGCAATCCAGGCCGACAACATGGGGCTCAACGGCACCATGACCATTGGTGCTACGGCGCACGGCGTGACGTTATTGCCGAATACCGACAACGTTTCGATTCAGGTCGGAAGCGGGGCAATAGATGGCGCCAGCATGCTGGGCCTAAGCCAGGATGAACTGACCGGTATCAGCCTGCCGAACAATGGCTCGCTGACGATCACCGGCCACGGCACTGGCACCGGCAACCTGACCGTAGTGGGCAACCTGGATCTGACGGGGGGGCAGAACCAGGGGACGCTGACGCTGCTCAGCCCGGGCGGCAACTTGCTGATCAACAACGGCGCGGCCGTGGCCAACACGGGCGTGATCAGCCTGATCACGCAGTCCAACGGCGATCACCGCATTACCAACAACGGCAGCGTCACATCGAGCGCCAACATCAATCTTTTCTCCGGCAAGATGACGCTGGACGGCGGCTCGCTCAACGGCACGTCGATCAGTCTGGCCACCACCAATCCGGTCGACATCGGCGCCACCGGCAATCCGGCCAACACGCTGGCGTTGACCAACGCCGATTTGGCCAGTGCGCATTACGGCGCCGGCAACTGGGTGGAAGTGAGCAACCAGAACCAGGTCGCTGCCGGCGATATCCTCGTCAGCCAGCCGCTGACCTATGCGGGCAATTTAAAACTGAGCGCCACCGGCAGCGTAGCAATGCAGGCGGCTGTCACCGCCGGGGGCCTGATACTCAATGCGACCAATAACATCACCGCCACCGATAGCGTCGCGGTCAACGGCGTGTTCGATCTGCAAGCGGGCAACTGGTCGCAGGTCGGCAGCTTGCCGAGCTTCAGCGCTTATGATTTTCGCATCAGCGGCAACGGTAGCTTCGTCCGTGCGGCCGACGGCGACGGCAGCAGCGCACCGTACCAGATCGTCGATGTCTACGGCCTGCAAGGCGTCGGTTCGCTTTCGAGATCGAGCCAATCCTATGTGCTCAACAACGATATCGATGCCAGCGAGACCGCGCACTGGAACCAGACCACGCCGCAGTCGGGGATCTTCTCCGGCTTCAAGCCGATCGGCGACCTCGACCACTCTTACTTCGGCACCTTCAACGGCAACCACAAAACCATCAGCGGCCTGAACATCTATCGCCCGGGCAGCAACCATGTCGGCCTGTTCTCGGTGCTTGGTTCGGGCACGATACAGGACGTCAAACTGACCGGCGCCACGGTCGAGGGCGGCGGCTACACCGGCCTGCTGGTGGGCAGCATCAACTACGGCGGCAACGTCAGCGGCGTCGCCATCGAATCCGACGTCACCGGCAACGGCGCCTATGTCGGCGGCCTGGCCGGCTATTCCAGCGGCAGTATCAGCAATTCCTACGTGATCGGCAACGTGACCGGCAAGAGCGCCAACAGCACCGGCAAGACCGGCGGCCTGCTGGGTGGGCTGGACACCTATGGCAGCTTGAGCGCCACGTATAGCAGCGGCACCGGCAGGTCCAATACCAACGACCTCATCGACGCGCTGGTCGGCGATGGCGGCAACGGCGGTTCGATCGCGAACAGCTTTTTCCAGACCACTGGCGCACCGCAGGTCAGCATCTACGCCGTCGGCCTGAGCGACACGCAGATCAAGCAGCAGGCCAGCTTCACCGGTTTCGATTTCGCCAGCACGCCGGTATGGCGCATCTATGAAGGCAACACGATGCCGCTGCTGAAGGCTTTCCTGACGCCGTTCTCGGTCGACGTCAACGGTCCGGGTTACACCAAGGTGTACAACGGCCAGGCCGGTGCCTACAACCCGGCTTACACCCATCCCGATGTCGGCGGTACGATCAAGTATGTCGGCGGGATCAACGTCGGCACCTACGACACGTTCACCGGCCTGTATTCGACCAAGTACGACATCAGCTACAGCGGCTCGGCGCCGCTGGTCGTCACGCCCGCCACGCTGAACGTCAGCCTGGCCAGCCGGCAGTATGACAACAGCACCTCCGGGACGCTCAGCGGCGCCAACCTGATCGGTTTGTTCCAATCCGATACGGTCACTTTGAACTATGGCGAAGGCAGTTCGGTCCACTATCTCGACAAGAACGCCGGCGTCGACAAGACCGTCAGCCTCAGCGGCCCGCCGCTGGGCCTCAGCGGCGCCAGCGCCGGCAACTACGTGCTCGGATCCAGCATCAAGGGCACGATCACGCCGCGCACCGCATCGACCTGGACCGGCAACAGCAGCAACGGCTTGTGGAGCGACGCCGGCAACTGGGCCTTGAACATCGCACCGGACGGCGCCAACGTGCTGGCCGCGGTCATCGGCGCCAGCGCCGGCACCATCACCTACAACGGCAACGGCGGCGACGCCACGCTCAACACCATCACCGTCGGCAGCGGCAGCCAGCTGGCGCTGACCGGCGGCGCGCTGACGATAGCCAGCGGCGGCAGCAAATCCTACCTGACCGGCGCCACGCTCAACCTCAACGGTGGCGGCCTGGTGCTGAATGGCGCGATGGAAGCGACCTCGCTGACGCTGACCAACGGCGTGCTGAGCGGTACCAACAGCGCCGCCAACCTGACCGTCAACAACCTGACCCAGACCAACGGCAGCATTAACATGAGCGGCTCGCTGACCGTCAATTCCTCGGGCAACATCGCCGTCGGCACCGTGCGGGCGCAGAACGGCATCACGCTGAACGCCGTTGAGAGCGGGTCGATCTCCCAGACCGGCGCGCTGACGGCGGACAGCCTGCACGTGATGGCCTCGAGCGGCATCACGCTGACCAACACCGGCAACCATGTGGGCGCCTTCTACGGCTCCAATGGCACAGGCGGCATCCAGCTCAACAACACCGTCGCCAGCGGCGAACTGCATCTGGGACCGTTGAGCTCCTACAGCGGCAACATCGTCATCGACAACCACGGCGGCATCCGTACCGAAGGCGCTATCGTGGCGGGCAACGGCGGCGGCGTGTCGATCGCCGCGCACAGCCCGGTGACGATCACCGACACCATCACGGGGAATGACATCACGCTGTCGGCCAGCACCGACATCATGTTGATCGGGAACTCGAATCTGCATGCGAACAACACCATCAGCCTGGCCGCGATCAACGACATCGTGCTGGGCGGCCATTTGACGGTGGATTCGCCGAGCGGCAGCATTTCGGCGCTCGCCACCAACGGCAGCATCAGCGTCGGCAGCGGCGGCATTGCCGGAGTTAATGATCGGC
>NZ_LRON01000027.1:0-85489 GCF_001758795.1 Duganella sp. HH101
CGAAGCCGGCGTCGCCTTTCAACTGATCAAACCGCCGCGGCCGGGCGCCAGCAGGCAGTCGAACAAGTCGCAGGCGCGCGGCGGTTTGATCAGTTGAAAGGCGACGCCGGCTTCGCGCCGCTGCACGCCGTCGGCGGCGTTGCGTTCGGTGCTCAGCAACAGCAGCCGCGACGCCGCCAGCGCCGGCTCGGCGCGGATGGCGGCGGCCAGCGCCAAGCCGCTGGTGCGCGGCAGGTCCATGTCCAGCAGCACGGCGTCGTAGGGACGGCCGCGCGCCGCCGCCTGGCGCAATTGCGGCAGGGCGTCGGTGGCGCTGGCGCTGCTGCTGGCGATGCGCCAGCTGGCCAGCAGCTGTTCCAGCTCGCTCCGGCTGGCGGGGTTCTCGTCGACAATCAAAGCGCGGCATTCCTGGGTGGCGTGGAAAGAAGGATCGTCGACATCGATACGACGTTTGTCAAAATTTACGGCAAACCAAAAGATCGATCCTTGAGTTAGCGCATGGTCGACGCCTATCGTGCCGCCCATCAGCTCCACCAGTTGTTTGGAGATCGCCAATCCCAGGCCGGTGCCGCCGTGCTTGCGGGTGGTGGAGCCGTCGGCTTGCGAGAAGGAGTCGAAAATGCGCGCCCGCGCTTCGCTGGAGACGCCGATGCCGGTATCGTGCACTTCGAAACGCAGGCCGACGGTCTGCGCATCCTCGTGCACCACGGCCACCTTGACCGTGATCTTGCCGCTGTCGGTGAACTTGATGGCGTTGCCCAGCAGGTTGAAGATGACCTGGCGCAGCCGGTTCGGATCGCCGCAGATGGCGATCGGGATATCGTAGGCGATCGCCAGTTCCAGGCGGATGCCCTTGGCCTGCGCCTGTGGCGAGAAGACGTTGTCGATATCGTCGAGCAGCTCGCGGAAATTGAAATGGATGTATTCGACGGTCAGCTTGCCGGCCTCGATCTTGGAAAAATCCAGGATGTCGTTGATGATGACCAGCAAGTGCTCGCCCGAGCGCTTGACCATGCTGGTGTAGTGGCGCTGCTGTTCGGACAGGCGCGTGGCCAGCAGCAGTTCGGTCATGCCGAGCACGCCGTTCATCGGCGTGCGGATTTCGTGGCTCATGGTGGCGAGGAAGGCGCTCTTCGCCCGGCTGGCGGCCTCGGCGGCGTTCTTGGCTTTTTCCAGCTGCTCGGTGCGCACGCCGACCTGGCGTTCGAGCTCGTCGCGGTACTGCGCCAGCGCGCCGTCGCGCGCCTCGACCTGGGCCAGCATGTCGTTGAAGCTGTCGGTCAGCGCGCCCAGCTCGTCGCTGCGCTGGTGGACGATGCGCGGCGTCGGCTGGCCGCGGCTGACCTGCTGCGCCGCCGCGATCAGCTTGCCGACCGGCTCGGCGATGCTGCCCTTGAAGCGCGCCGCCGTCAGCAACGCCATCATGAAGGACAGCATGGCGGCCACGGCGGCGGCGGCCAGGTTCTTGAACAGGTCGACCCACATGCGCGTCTGCGCGCCTTCGATCAGCACGGTGCCGACGAGTTCGTCGTTGCTGCGCACCGGACGCAGCAGCCGCATCGCCGGCGCCCACGGCGGGCCGCTGTGGAAGGTGCGCACTTCCTGCTGCGCCTGCGGCTCCGGCAATTGTTCCGGCGCTTCCTGCACGCCGGACAGGGTGGTCGAGGTGTAGCGCGCCAGCAGCTTGCCGGCGCTGTCGTACAGCGCGGCCTGCTGGATCTCGTCCTCCACCGCCAGCGTGGCCAGCATTTGCTCGGCCCGTTTGCCGTCGGCGACCTGCAAGGCCGTCACGCTGTTGTTGCCGATCACGCCGGCCAGCGTCGCCAGTTGTTTGCGCTCGTCGTCGGTGCGGCTGAGGATGGAGGTGGCGGCAAACGCGATGAAGACCAGCATCAGCGCGCTGCCGGTGGACAGCACGGAGATGATGGTCAGCTTCTGGCTCAGACCGGAACGTTCGAAATTGAACATTGCTGTAGTCGGTGGCTAACGGTGGACGCCGAAAGCGTCGGCGCGGCAGGCTGATCACTAGGTGCCAATAGGAAAAATATAGCGTCCGCATCGGTGCGGCCTTGATCTGCATCTAATGCCCGCACCTTTGCGCATTCTCAAACAACGCCTTGGGCAGCGCCGCAAGCTGGGAGCATGGAACGCAAAAAAATCCTGTTCGTGGCGGAGGCGGTCACGCTGGCGCATGTGGGCCGGCCGCTGGCGCTCGCGCAAATGCTGTCGCCGCAGCAGTACGATGTGCACTTCGCCTGCGCGCCCGGCTACGAAAGTTTTTTCCACGGCAGCAGGGTGAACAGCTGGACAGTGAGCAGCATCTCCAGCGAGCGCTTCCTGGCGGCGTTGGCGGCCGGCAAGCCGGTGTACGACAGCGCGACGCTGCGGCGCTACGTGGAGGACGACCTGCGCCTGCTGCAGGCGGTGCGGCCGGCTGTGGTGGTGGGCGATTTCCGCCTGTCGCTGTCGGTCAGCGCGCGCGTGGCGGGCGTGCCATATGTCGGCCTGATCAATGCCTACTGGAGCCCCTACGTGCCGCAGCGCTACACGGTGCCGGCGATCGCGCTGGCGCGCGCGCTGCCGATCGCGCTGGCCGACCGCCTGTTCCGGCTTGCCAGGCCGCTGGCGTTCGCGCTGCACAGCGTGCCGCTGAACCGCGTGCGGCGGGCCTATGGCCTGCCATCGTTGGGCTATGACTTGCGGCGCGTGTACGCCGATGCCGACTACGTGCTGTATCCGGATATCCCGGAAATGTTCCCTGCGGTTGGCTTGCCGGAGCAACACGCCTATCTGGGGCCGGTGACGTGGTCGCCGCCGACGCCGCCGCCATCCTGGTGGGAGCTGCTGCCGACGGACTTGCCCATCATCTACGTCACGCTGGGCAGCTCGGGGCAGGGCGCCTTGCTGCCGCAGATACTGCAGACGCTGGCCGGCCTGCCGCTGAGGGTGGTGGCCGCCACCGCCGGCCAGGCCGATCCCGGCGTGCTGCCGGACAATGCGCAGGTGGCCACCTATCTGCCGGGCGAGGAGGCGGCGCGGCGCGCGCGGCTGGTGATCTGCAACGGCGGCAGCCCGACCTGCCAGCAGGCGCTGGCCGCCGGGGTGCCGGTGCTGGGCATCGCGGGCAATCTGGACCAGTATCTGAACATGCGCGGCGTGGTGGCGATGGGGGCCGGCATCCTGCTGCGCTCGGACCGGCTGAACGAAGAGGCCTTGCGGCGCGCGGTGCTGGCCCTGCTGGAGCCCGGCGCGGCGCGCGCCGCGGCGTCGCGGGTGGCGACGCTGTTCCAGCGCTACGATGTGGCGCGGCGCTTCGACGACATGCTGCGGCGCGTGGTGGACGGCCGGCATTGACAAAACGGACCCGCCGGATGCGCGGGTCCGTCCAGGCTCACGATGGCACGATGCGGCGGCGCCCCAACGCCAGGCCGGCGCAGCCCAGGCCGAGCAGGGCCAGCGTGGCCGGTTCCGGCACGGCGGCGAAGCTCTGCGAGGAATCGACCTTCAGGAAGGGCACCGTGGTGGGCGTGGCGCCATCCCACATGGTGGTGGGCGTGAAGAAGGATGGCACGTTGGTGGTGCCGGTGATCTTGTCCTGGAAGATGGAGCCGGTGACGATGTCCAGGTAGGCCGGGTCGACGTAGTCGATCATGAAGCGCGAATCGAAGGAGCCGGTGCCCACCGGGCCGGTGGCGGTGAAGCTGGCGTCGTTGAACACCAGGTGGCCGGACAGGATCATGATGCCGTCGCCGTCGGGATCGCCGACGCCGCCGCAACCGACCGAGGTCGGGCCTTCACCGTAGCAGCGCACGGTGTTGACGCCGTTGCCGGGCACGGCTTGACTGTTGGGGCCGCCGGCCGGCACCAGGCGGTCGAAGAAGATGGCGAGGTTCTGCACGCCGGCGCGCAGCGGATCGACGTCCATCGCGGCCGACTGGGCGGCGGGCAGCGTGAAGTGCGCGGTGGTCGGGGTCTGCAGGTCGACCAGCTCCTGGAAACGCACCACCTTGCTGATTTCGAAAGCGGTGTTCAGGCCGGCCGGCGTGACGATGGCCGGGATGTTGCTGTTCGACATGGTGCCGACCACCATCTGCGTGCGCAGCTCGGTCAGGTAAGGGGCGGCGCCGCCCGGACCGACGGTGAGGCCGGGTATGAAGCCGGTGGCCAGCGCGGTATCGGTGACGTTGGTCCACAGATCGGCATAGGTGGTGTAGGTGCCGGAGCCGGTGGGGTCCAGGCCCACGGTGGGGCCAGCCACGGCGGCCAGCGAGGCGCTCATCATCGCGGCGGCCAGGGCGGATTTGAGGTTGTTCATGTGTGCTCCCTAGAAAGATATGAACCCGGAAATCGGGATCGTACGGACTTCAGAGCAAAAGCCTTGCCAATGGACCGCGTGTCAATCAAATCAAGGACTTGGGGTGCGGCGGCGCGTGTGGCGCGGGGGCGGTGTAAAGAATTCCGTCGTTGCCGCCGCCCGAAAAAAAGCCCGGCTGGGGGCCGGGCCGAAAGGCGGGCATCAGGCTGCCGGCGGCCGTCGCCGGTTCAGCGCCAGGCCGGCCAGGCCCAGGCCAAGCAGGGCCAGCGTGGCGGGTTCTGGGACCGCCAGCGCGAACGAACCGGAGCCGTCGAACTTCATCAGCGGCACGCCGGACGGCGGCGTGCCGTCCCACATGGTGGCCGGCGTGTACAGCGAGGGGATGGTGGCGGCGCCGGTGACGTTGTTCTGGAACACGGCGCCGGTGGCGACGTCGAGATAGTGGGCGTCGACATAGTCGATCATGAAGCGCATATCGAAGGCGCCGGTGGAGATGCCGCCGGCGGTGGCGACGTTGGCCTCGTTGAAGATCAGGTGGCCGGACATGACCATCACGCCGTCGCCGTCCGGGTCGCCGGGCTCGTCGCAACCGGCCGAGGTGGAGCCGGCGCCGTAGCAGCGCACGGTGCCGGGGCCGTCGCCGGGTACGGCCCTGCTGGCGGCGCCCGGGCCGTAGCGGTCGAGGTAGAAGGCGATGTTCTGCACGCCGTCGTGCAGCGGATCGACATCCATCCCGGCAGACTGGCTGCCCGGCAGCGTGAAGTGGGCCGTGGTCGCCGTCTGCCGGTCCACCAGTTCCTCGAAGCGCGCCACGGCGCTCAGTTCGAAGCCGGTGTTCAAGCCGCCAGGCGTGTTGATGGCCGAGCCGTTTGACATGGTGCCGATCACCATTTGCGACCGCAGTTCGCTCAGGTAGGGCAGGGCGGGCGGGGGACCCAAGCCGGAACCGCCGCCGACGCTGACGCCGGGGATGAACTTGGTGGCCAGCGCGGTGTTGGTGACGTTGGTCCACAGGTCGGCATAGCTGCTGTAGCTGCCGCTGCCGGTCGGGTCGAGCCCGACGGCCGGGCCGGCATGGGCGGCGGGCGACGCCAGCGCGGTGGCGATGACGGCGGCGGCTATGGCCGGTGTAAGCTTGCTCATATTGTGCTCCCTGGATGGCAACCCCGGGATCGGGGCCGTTCCCGCACAGGAGCAAGACGCTTGCCAGCGGCCTTGATATGCACGGAATCAAAGGCTTGGGGCCGTCTCGTGATGGCGGCCGTGCGGCACTGTAAAGAAAACCGTCACTGCGGCAGCGCTGCCGCCTTCAGCCGGCGGGCCGGAATGCCGCCCCAGACTTCGCCGGCGCCGATGACGCTGTCCTTGGTGACGACGGCGCCGGCCGAGACGATGGCATGGTCGCCGATCCGCACGCCCGCCATGATGACGGCCGCCGCGCCGATGGTGACGGTGTCGCCGATGACGACCGCCTTGAGCTCCAGCCGGCTGCCCTCGATCACGTGGGCGAAGATGACGGCGTCGTGGCCGACGATGGTGTTGCTGCCGATGCGGGTCAGCGGCGGGTCGAGGATGGCGCCGGCGCTGTAGGTGTTGGCGCCCAGCTCGGCGCCCAGCGCCAGGTAGACCAGGCGCTGCAGCGGCACCGGCAGGAAGTGGGTGCGGATCAGCGAATTGAACAGCAGCAGATAGAACAGGATGTTGACGTTGGCGGCCAGCTCCTGGCGCGTATGTTCCGGCACCACGCCTTCCTGCAGCGGCAGCGCGTACAGGAAGGCGCGGTACACCAGGAAGGCGTACAGATAGACCAGCAGCATGGCGGCGCCCACCAGCGTGACGCCGCGGAAATCGCCCAGCGGCAGCTCGCCCAGCAGCAGCGAGGTGGTCAGCAGGGCCAGCGCCAGGATGGCCGCCAGCAGCGCCAGGAACAGCGCGATCTGCGCCGGCTTGATGGCGCGCATCAAGGCCTCCCGCCGGGGCCGACCAGCAGCGCGCGCAGCGGCTTGCGCAGCGAGCGCGCCGTCGCCGCCGGGCCGGCGCCGATGCGGCCCATGAACACCGCGGTCTCCCACACCGCCGGGCCGGTCAGGCGCGCGCCCTGGCGCGACAGTTCCCCGGCGCGCTGCTGCATGCCGGTGGTGGCGGAGAACACCCGGCCCTCGCGCACGTAGCGGGCGAAGATCAGCGGCGTCAGCTCAGGCTGCAACTGCAGGCCCTGCGCGGTGGCGGTCAGCCAGAAGCGCTGCATGGCGCGGCCGGCGGCCAGGTAGTCGTCGACGCGCTGCGGCCGGCGCGGCGCCGTCAGCACGAAATGGGCGGCGCAGGCCAGGCCGGGGATCAGGTCCATCTGCAGGCGCGGCGCCAGCGTGCCGGCCAGCCAGGTGTTGAAGAAGGCCACCCGCTGCCAGCGCTGCATGACCCAGCGCATCAGCCTGGCGGTGGCGGCGTCCACGCCCAGCGCCTGGTCCGGGATGCGGTCCTCGCTGTAGCGGGCGTTCCATTCGATCACCGACTTGTGCACCTGCCACGCTTCCGGCATCGTCAGGCGCAGCTTGGCGTTGCGGAACATCAGCCGCGCCGCGGCCAGCCGCTGCGCACCTTCGAGCCAGTGCACGTGGTAGCCGTCCGGCAGCGCCGCCGTCAGCGCGGCTTTCTCGGCCGGCGTCAGCGGACGCCGGCTCAGCGGGCGCCGCTGCACGCTGCGCGGCAGGATGAAGTCGGCCAGCGGATCGGGCTCCAGCTGCGGCGCCGGTACGAAGTCGACGCTGATGGTGGGGCGGTGGTCCGGCGCCTCGACGTGGCGTATGGCCCGCAGTTCCAGCTGGTGGGCGCTGGCGGCGATCGCCATCGTCTCCAGCAGCGCGCCCAGCGAGATCTGGCTGGG
Organism: Duganella sp. HH101; assembly: GCF_001758795.1. Taxonomy (NCBI): domain Bacteria; kingdom Pseudomonadati; phylum Pseudomonadota; class Betaproteobacteria; order Burkholderiales; family Oxalobacteraceae; genus Duganella; species Duganella sp. HH101. The sequence goes on from NZ_LRON01000027.1 coordinate 7,200, forward strand.
ATGGCCGTCGAGGTCGTAGACGCAATGGTCGCGCGTATCGTGGCCATGCACCACCAGGCGGCGGGCGTCGAGGATTTCGAAGCGCCACGGCTGGGTGTTGTCGCCGCTGGGCGCCCAGCGCGCCAGCTCCAGGATCTGCTCCAGCGTGGCGTCGAGATGCTGTTCCATCTTGCTCATGTCTGTTCCTCGCGCCGGCGCTTCACCAGCATCATGGCCAAGCGCTGCAGCGGGTGGCGGTGGCCGCCGGGCCGCCAGGTGCGGACCAGCTTGTTACGATAGGCGTCGAAATGATAACCGCGCGGCGCCGCGTCGACCTTGCCCCGGTTGAGCAATATCTTCAGCGCCTCGGTGGCGGCGGCGCCCGCGCACAGTTCGCAGCCCATGATGGTCGACGGCCCGCGCTGCTCCTTCAGGTTGATGCTGGATGGATCGACCAGATAAGCGGCGTGCAGTCCGGCCGGCGCCAGGCCGACCAGGAAGCGCAGCGCCTTTTCCTCGTCCGGCAGCTGGCCCCAGCCGAAGTACTGTTCGAACGTCATTTTACCCGGCAGGAAGTTCAGCACCGCCGTGCCCATGCCCAGCGGCGCGGCCGTGATGGCCGGTATGCCCAGCCGCGCGCAGGCGGCGAAGGTGGCCTGGCGCGCGCCGAAGGCGAAGAAGTCCAGGCCGTCCACGTACAGGTCGACGCCGTCGAAGAATTGGGCCAGGTTGCTGCCGTCGACGCCGGTGGGGAAGCGCTCGATCTGCAACTGCGGGTTGATGTCGCGCGCCATGGCGGCCAGCACCTCGACCTTGGGCAGACCCAGCGTGGACATGGTGGCGCCGACCTGCCGGTTGAAGTTGGCGATGTCGAAGCTGTCGAAGTCGGCGATGTGGAAGGCGCCGACGCCGAGTCGGGCCAGCGTCAGCAGATGCACGCCGCCGACGCCGCCCATGCCGGCGATGGCGATGCGCTTGCCGCGCAGCACAGACTGTTCCGCCTGCGTGACCCAGCCGATGTTGCGGGCAAAGGCCTGTTGGTATGAAAAATCGTGTGACATGCGTCTCCCTGAATGCACCGATGTGCGCGGCTCAAGGGAGTTGGACAAGGGGCCAAGGAGGATAGTTCCCGCGTTGACGAAAAAAATCCGGGGTCAGGTCCCCCATTTCTACACGAACTGAACCGTAGCGACTGCTACGGTTCAGTTCGTGTAGAAATGGGGGACCTGACCCCGGAGTTAGCAACAACCGCCGCGCTTGCCCGCGCCGCCGTAGCGGGCTTCCTGGCGTTCGCGGAAGAACTCTTCATACGTCATCATCGGCTCGCCCGGATGCGTGGTTTCCCGGTGCGTGACGTAGGTGTCGTATTCCGGCAGGCCCATCATCAGACGCATGCTTTGTCCGAGATAACGGCCGGCCTTGGCGATTTCGCCGAGCATCACTGCACCTTGGGCATCAGCACCATCGGGCTTTCCTTGGCGGTCGGCTGGGCGGCGGCGCGCGCCGCCAGCAAGGTGCGGATGCCGAACACCAGCACGCTCAGCACCACGATCACGAAGAAGCCCGCCAGCGACGCATCCAGGTAGTCGTTGAAGATCACCTGCTGCATCTGCGCCACCGACTTGGCCGGCGCCAGCAGCTTGCCCTGGTCGAAGGCGGCCTGGTACTTGGCGGCGTGCGCCAGGAAGCCGACTTTCGGATTGGCGTCGAAGATCTTCTGGAAGCCCGCCGTCAGCGTGCACATCAGCAGCCAGGCGGTCGGCACCATCGTCACCCACGCGTACCTGGCGCGCTTCATCTTGAACAGCACGCAGGTGCCGAGTATCAGCGCGATCGCCGCCAGCATCTGGTTGGCGATGCCGAACAGCGGCCACAAGGTGTTGATGCCGCCCAGCGGATCGACCACGCCCTGGTACAGGAAGTAGCCCCAGGCCGCCACGCACAGGCCGGTCGCGGTCAGGTTGGCGAACACGTTCTCGGTCTGCTTCATGGCCGGCACGAAGGCGCCCAGCAAATCCTGCAGCATGAAGCGGCCGGCGCGGGTGCCGGCGTCCACCGCCGTCAGGATGAATAGCGCCTCGAACAGGATGGCGAAGTGGTACCAGAAGGCCATCATGACCTTGCCGCCGATCACGCCCGACAGGATGTGGGCCATGCCCACCGCCAGCGTCGGCGCGCCGCCGGCGCGCGAGATGATGCTGTGCTCGCCGACATCCCTGGCGGTCTGGGTCAGCATTTCCGGCGTGACGTAGAAGCCCCACTGCGAGATCGCCGTCGCGGCGGACTCGGCCGTGGTGCCGATCAGCGCGGCCGGGCTGTTCATGGCGAAGTAGACGCCAGGCTCGATGGTCGAGGCGGCCACCAGCGCCATGATGGCGACGAACGATTCCATCAGCATCGCGCCGTAGCCGATGAAGCGGGCGTGGCTTTCATTCTCGATCATCTTGGGCGTGGTGCCCGACGAGATCAGCGCGTGGAAGCCGGACACGGCGCCGCAGGCAATCGTGATGAACAGGAAGGGGAACAGCGAGCCGGCCCAGACCGGACCGGTGCCGTCGATGAACTTGGTCATCGCCGGCATCTTCAGGTAAGGCGCGACGATGACGATGCCCAGCGCCAGGCCGACGATGGTGCCGATCTTGAGGAAGGTCGACAGGTAGTCGCGCGGCGCCAGCAGCAGCCACACCGGCAGCACCGAGGCGACGAAGCCGTAGCCGATCAGCATCCAGGTCAGCTCGGTGCCGGTGAAGGTGAACATCGGCGCCAGCGCCGGATTCTCCTGCACCAGCTGGCCGCCGAAGATGGCCGCCATCAGCAGCACGAAGCCGATGACCGACACTTCGCCGATGCGGCCGACGCGGATATAGCGCGAGTACACGCCCATGAACAGCGCGATCGGAATGGTGGCCATCACGGTGAAGCTGCCCCACGGCGAGCCGGTCAGCGCCTTCACCACGATCAGCGCCAGCACCGCCAGGATGATGACCATGATCATGAAGGTGCCCAGCAGCGCGATCATGCCGGGAATCTGGCCCAGTTCCGACTTGATCAGGTCGCCCAGCGAACGGCCGTCGCGGCGCATGGAAATGAACAGCACGATGAAATCCTGCACCGCGCCGGCAAACACCACGCCGGCCAGTATCCACAGCATGCCGGGCAGATAGCCCATCTGCGCGGCCAGCACCGGGCCGACCAGCGGGCCGGCGCCGGCGATGGCGGCGAAGTGGTGGCCGAACAGCACGTACTTATTGGTCGGCACGTGGTCGAGGCCATCGTTGAGCTTGTTGGCCGGGGTCATGCGGCGGGCGTCCAGGCCCAGCACCTTGTCGGCGATGAACAGGCTGTAGAAGCGGTAGGCGATCAGGTAGACGCAGACGGCGGCGATGACGATCCAGATGGCGCTGACGGCTTCGCCGCGCTGGAGCGCGATGACGCCGAGCGCCGCGGCGCCGCACAGGGCGAGCGCGGCCCAGCCCAGCCGGCTGGCCAGCGTGGGTGGCGCGGTGTGGTGCAGTGTTTTCATGCTTCCTCCAAGGATAGGGGCGCTGCTCTGGGCTGGGGTCAAGTCTGACATTCGGACACGGCCTCTGCCGTAGGCTTAGCTACGGCAGAGGCCGTGTCCGAATGTCAGACTTGACCCCAGCTCTTAATGCCGGCAGCTTATGACCAGTATTCAGCAAGCTGATAACCGCCGCAAGCGCAGCACTACGCACTATCGCTCGGTACAACTACGTAGCGGCCCGGGGCGGCGGGGAGCGTAGAATCGCGCTACGGCATCATTCGGGACGGAACCTCATGAAGTTGCGGCAAAAAGTCATCTTCCTCGCCATCACGCCGCTGATCCTGGCGCTGATCGCGATCGCGCTGGCGGTGCGCCACCAGTCGGTGCTGCTGGCCCAGCAGCAGCGCGACACCATCCAGCAAGCCTACCTGAGCAGCAAGGAGGCCGAGCTGCGCCACTACGTCGCGCTGGCCTCGCACTCGATCGCCCACCTGTACGAATCCGGCCGCGACGACGAGGCCACCCGCAACGAGGCCAAGCGCATCCTGTCCTCGCTCAGCTACGGCGACGACGGCTATTTCTTCGTCTACGATATGCTGGGCAACACGCTGATGCATCCGCGCCAGCCCGAGCTGGTGGGCCGCAACCTGTACGAGATGCGCGACGAGCAGGGCCAGCCGACCATCCAGAAGCTGCTGCAACGGGCCAGGGCCGGCGGCGGGCTGGAGCGCTACATGTGGGTCAAACCTTCCACGCACAAATCCGGCGCCAAGCTCGGCTACGTGATCCCGATGCCGAAATGGGGCTGGATGATGGGCACCGGCATCTACCTCGACGATGTCGACCGGGCGCTGGCCCAGGTCGACGTCCAGCAGTCGGGCAATATCCACAACACCATGCTGTGGATCGCCGCCATCGCCATCGCGGCGGCGGTGGCGGTGGGCAGCTCCGGGCTGGCGCTCAATATCAGCGAGCTGCGCGTGGCCGACGCCAAGCTCAAGGTGCTGGCCCAGCGGGTGGTGGAGTCGCAGGAAGAGGAGCGGGCGCGGCTGTCGCGCGACCTGCACGACGGCATCAGCCAGTGGCTGGTGTCGATCAAGCTGCAGATTGAGGCCGGCATCATCCGCCTGAGCTCGGGCCAGGCCGGCCAGCAGCAGGCCGCGCAGGCGGCCTTCGAACACGCGGCGGACCAGCTCAACAACGTGATGGGCGAGGTGCGCCGCATTTCGCACAATCTGCGCCCGGCCATCCTCGACGATCTCGGCCTGGCGGCGGCGCTGCACCACCTGGGCCAGGAGTACACCCTCAGCAGTGGAACCCCGGTACACTTCGAAGCGGAGGGTTGCACCGACGAGCTGCCGGACGTCGCCAACACCGTGCTGTTCCGCCTGGCGCAGGAGGCGCTGACCAATATCGAACGCCACGCCGGCGCCAGCCGTATCGAGATCGGCCTGACCGGCGAGCGCGGCGGCGTCACGCTGCGCATCCGCGACGACGGCGCCGGCTTCGACGCCGAGGGCATCGCCCTGCATCCCAAGCGCGGCATCGGCTTGCGCAATATGATGGAGCGCATGGACGCCATCGGCGGCCGCTTCGACATCGCCTCGTCCGGCGACGGCACGGTGGTCACGGCGTTTGCCGGCAATGAATACAGTTAAAACAGTTTATAAAGATCACGACATGACTTCCACTATCAAAATCCTGCTGGTCGACGACCATCCCCTGGTGCGCGACGGCCTGCGCGCGCGGCTGGAGGCGATGCCGCAATTCCGCGTCGTGGCCGAGGCCGGCGGCGCGGCCGAGGCGCTGGAGCAGGCCGCGCAGTGCGACGTCGACCTGGTGCTGATGGACATTAATATGCGCGGCACCAACGGCATCGAGGCCACGGCCCAGTTCAAGCAGGCGTTTCCGCGCATCGCCGTGCTGATCCTGTCCATGCACGACAAGCTGGAATATGTGTCGCAAGCCATCCAGGCCGGCGCGCGCGGCTATGTGCTCAAGGATGCGCCCGGCAAGGACATCGTGGTGGCCATCGAGACCGTCATGTCCGGCGGCATCTACTACAGCGCGGCGCTGGCCCGCCAACTGGCCCAGCCGCAAAACCAGGACAACCAGCTGACCCTGCGCGAGCACGAAGTGCTGCGCCACATCGCCAACGGCGAATCGAACAAGCAGATCGCCCGCGCGCTCGACCTCAGCGTGCGCACCGTGGAAACCCACCGCCTCAACATCAAGCGCAAGCTGGGCATCGAAGGGCAGGCCGAGCTGATACGCTTCGCCGTCCAGCACGTTCAGTAAGCGCTGACATGTTGTAAATATTGAGAATCGACTCTAATTCCGTTAAGCAATTCCTAACAGTGCGTGTTTGTGCGGCAATATCTGCTATATTCCTGCACCGGTTGTGTAATTGCAATTGTATAAAAGATAACGTTCGCGCGCGATGATTGGTCTTACACTGGTCGTATTGAAAATAACAATACTGACAGATGGTTATTGATTGCTTAATATCAATGCTTGATCTAAGATTGCGCGCACAACCTTCAATGAGATATTGATGTCTGCGCCTGAAACTAGCATGTTTCCACTGGTGGAATTACAAGCGGTGTCCAACGCTCACAACGAGTGGGTGGCCCTGACTTTCGAATTGTCCGCAGACTCGGGCGACGCCTTCCAGGCGGCGCTGACCTTGCTCAAGACGCCCGACGTATTCGCGGCGCTGGCGCCGCTGGACTGCATCCTGCCGGTGGCCAATCCGGCCATGCTGGAGTTGTCGCAGCTGTCCGAGCTGCCGCCCAACCGCGTGGTGCTGCGCGTGCCGGCCGCCGCCTGTTCCGAGATCCCCGTACAAAAGAAACTGGCCGGCTATGCCGACGCCGGCTACCGCATCATGGTCGAAGGCGTGGCCGGCATGGCCGCCACGCTGTGCGGCGCGCGCTCGCTGATGGTCGACGCCTCCGTCATCATGCCGCCGGTGCTGGCGCTGGTGGCCCAGCCCGGGCCGCACCTGGCCACCGGCATGGGCAGCGAACACCGCATCGCCGAATGCGCCAAGGCCGGCTTCAGCTGGTTCTCCGGCGACTTCGCCCTGCATCCGCCGCAAGACACCAACGCCGGCGACGGCACCTCGCGCAAGCGCCTGCTGGCGCTGCTGGGCCTGCTGGCCCGCGACGCCGACTCGCGCGAACTGGAAGTGCTGCTCAAGCAAGACCCGGCGCTGTCCTATCATTTGCTCAAGCTGGTGAACTCGGCCGCGTTCGCGCTCAGTTCGCCGATCCACAGCTTCGGCCAGGCCATCAACGTGCTGGGCCGCCGCCAGCTGCAGCGCTGGCTGCAATTGCTGCTGTACGCGCGCCAGCAGGACGACGGCATGGCCAACCCGCTGCTGCCGCTGGCGGCCGTGCGCGCCTCGCAGATGGAAGCGCTGAGCAAGGCGCTGGGTTGGGAACGCGACCAGCAGGACATGGCCTTCGTGGCCGGCGTGTTCTCGCTGCTGGATGTGCTGCTGGACATGCCGATGACCGAAATCGTCGCCGCGCTCAGCCTCGACCTCGACGTGGTGATGGCGCTGCTGGACCGCGCCGGTCCGCTGGGCGAGCTGCTGGCATTGGTGGAACGCCACGACGCAGCCGGCCTGGACAAGGCCGGCCTCGACCGCGAAACCTACTGGGGCGCGCAACTGCAGGCTTACCACTGGGCCATCCAGGTGAGCAGGAATATATAAGCCATGTTCGCGCATCCAGTCTCCGACTTCCTGAGCAGCAGCGCGGCTTTATGCGACGCGGTGCTGCGCTTGCGCGGAGCTGCACTCAACGAGGAACTGGGGCGCATCGTCCGTGGCGTGATGAACAGTCCGCTGGGCGAATTCCTGCCGGCCGACACCCACGCCATGCTGCTCAAGCCGCCGGTGGTCGAGGTGCTGGCCGCCAACGACGACGCGGTGCCCGTGCTGACCCAGGACGTGCTGTTCGACGACCAGTACTTCGGCCGCTTCGTCGTCTCCGGCCGCCAGCAGCACTACACCGACATCGACCGCCAGCACCTGGCCAGCCTGGCCAACCTGGCCGGCAGCGTGCTGCAGGTACATTCGCTGGCGCAGCGTTCCACCCACGCCTACGTGCAGGTGGAATCGCAGCTGCAGCACCAGGCGCAGATCCTCGACCACATCCACGAGTCCGTGCTGACCATGGACATGAGCGGCTTCATCATCAGCTGGAACAAGGGCGCGGAGCGCCTGTTCGGCTACAGCGCGGTGGAAGCGGTGGGGCGCAACATCCTGTTCCTGTACGACGACGAGGACGAAAGCTTCGACGACACCTTCCTGGAGCAGGGCGGACGCCTGATGGAAGTGCGGCGCAAAAAGAAATCGGGTGAAGTGTTCTGGGCCAGCCTGTCGCTGTCGCCGCTGCGCGACATCAACGACCGCGCCATCGGCCTGATCGCCTACCTGACCGACATCACCGAACGCAAGATGGCGGAGGAGCGCATCCACCACCTGGCCTACTACGACGCGCTGACCAATCTGCCCAACCGCTCGCTGCTGACCAAGCTGGTCGACCAGGCGCTGACGGTGGCCCAGCGCAGCCGGCTGCACGGCTGCGTGCTGTTCATCGACCTCAACCGCTTCAAGCTGATCAACGACACGCTGGGGCGCAAGATCGGCGACGAGCTGCTGTGCGAAGTGGCGCGCCGCTTCCGCGCCGTGCTGCGCGACCAGGACCTGGTGGCGCGGCTGGGCGGCGACGAGTTCGCCGTCGGCCTGTTCGACATCGGCCAGCACTTCGAGGCGAGCATGGTGGCGCAAAAGCTGCTGGGCACGCTGAACACGCCGATTTTGATCGACGGCCACGACCTGCGCGTGGGCGGCAGCATCGGCATCAGCGTCTACCCGCAGGACGGCGGCGACGCCGAGACGCTGCTGCGGCTGGCCGACATCGCCATGTACCGCGCCAAGCAGGAGGGCGGGGCGGAGGGCGACCACGTCGCGTTCTACAGCCAGGACATGAACCAGGGCATGCAGGAGCGCATGCGGATCGAATCGGGCCTGCGCCACGCGCTGGGCAACGGCGAGCTGCTGCTGCACTACCAGCCCAAGTTCTGCATCGACAACGGCAAGATCATCGGCGCCGAAGCGCTGGTGCGCTGGCGCCATCCTGTGCGCGGCCTGGTGCCGCCGGCCGAGTTCATCCCGCTGGCCGAGGCCACCGGGTTGGTGGTCCAGGTCGGCGAATGGGTGCTGGAGGCGGCCTGCGCCCAGGCCAAGCAATGGAAGGACGCGGGGCTGCCGCCGATACGGCTGGCGGTCAACGTCTCCGCGCGCGAGTTCACCTCGACGCTGCCGGGGCGGGTGCAGGAGACGCTGACGCGCTACGGGCTGGAGCCGTCGTGGCTGGAGCTGGAGATCACCGAAAGCACGCTGATGCACAACATCGACCGCGTGATCGGCATCATGGACCGCATCACGGCGCTGGGCGTGACCTTGTCGCTGGACGATTTCGGCACCGGGTATTCGAGTTTGTCCTACCTGAAGCGCTTCCCGATCGACACCTTGAAGATCGACCGTTCGTTCACCATCGGCATCCCGGGCGATGCCAATGATTGTGCGATTGCCAACACCATCATCAGCATCGCGCAGCAGCTCAAGCACAAGGTGATAGCCGAAGGGGTGGAGACGGTCGAGCAGCTGGCGTTTTTGAAGAATTCGGGCTGCGACGAGGTGCAGGGCTACCTGTTCTCGCGGCCGCTGGAGGCGGAGGCGTTCGAAGAGGCGCTGCGCGAGAACTGGACGCCGGGGCGCGCCAGTCGTGCGGCCTGAGGGCGGATCGACGGTTTTGGCACCCAAGTGAGGGTGAGTTCTGTATAATGCTGCACACTTAGGAAGCGTGGCCGAGTGGTTGAAGGCACTAGTCTTGAAAACTAGCGACGGGTTAAACTGTTCGTGAGTTCGAATCTCACCGCTTCCGCCAGAAAACGCAAAAACCGCCCACTGGGCGGTTTTTGCATTTTCGGACGGAAGCGGTGAGATTCGAAGGGCTGGGCTTGCAAGCCCAGCCCGTTCCGAATCGCCCGACTGCTGGGCGCAAAGCGCCCAGCCTTGCGCGCCGAAGGCGCGCGGTGCATGCAAAACCAGGCGGCAAGCGGAAAAGTGCGTATTATCGTGATTAGTAAAACGATACGCTCTAACGGGGGAGGGACCATGTTGGTCAAGGAAATCATGAGCAAGAAGGTCGTCACTGTTGAACTGGACGACACACTGGCGCTCGTCAAGGAAATTTTCGAGCACAGCAAATTCCATCATCTACTGGCGATGGAGAAGGGGGAGCTGCTCGGCGTGGTTTCCGACCGTGACTTATTCAAAGCGCTCAGTCCCAATATCGGCACCTCCGTCGAGACCTACAAAGACACGGCGACCTTGAACAAGAAGGTCCACCAAATCATGTCGCGCCGACCGAAGGTGCTGTATGAAGACGCCACCATCGATGCAGCGATTGATTTGTTCAACGAGCACGGCATCTCCTGCATCCCCATCCTCGCCAAAGACGAACGCCTGGTTGGCATCCTGAGCTGGCGCGACATCCTGAGGAATTTATGCAGTACCGGCTCAACCGCCTCGTCTTGAAGCTGCTGCGCAGCTGTTGGCGCATCCACGCCGGACTGGTAATTCATGAGACGTAAATCGCACTCGCGCTCGTTGCCGGTCTGGAGCAACGGCGAGCGCGTAGGAACCTGGACCATCCCCGCTCGTGGCGAAACGCAGTTCCTTTATGATAAAGCGTGGCGGCATCAGCGGTGGAGCGGCCGCTGTCGTTGCCATACACTCACGCGGCGAACGGAATGTTTGCAAACGAGGAGTAGTCCATATGCAAGCAAAAGCTGCCGGGGATGTGCCACCTTTGGTCGGCAGTACGCTCGCGAACGCATTTGATGCGCGAAAATATTAACTTGACGACAAGTAGGGCATGGTCGATGATTGCCGGGCGGCACGGTATGACGCCGTTGCCATCAATCCTGGAGACGACACATTGAAGATATTCATCCTGGCCGCCGGCTTGCTGGCGTGCAGCCTGACCGGCCTCACGCAGGCCGCCGATATGACCGACGATGCCCCGCTGCGTACGGCCATCGCCGGTAGCCACCGGAGTAGCACCAACGTGGCGCGCGATACTTGGCGCCATCCTTACGAAACGCTCACTTTCTTCGGCATCAAGCCGGCCATGACGGTGGTCGAATTGCTGCCGGAAGGCGGTTGGTACACCGAGATCCTGGCACCCTACCTGCGCCAGGACGGCAAGCTGATCAGCGCCGGCGTCATATCCAGGACCTTGTTGGAGTCCAAGCCGGCGGTCTATGACAAGGTCGTGCGGGGCGCCTTCAGTCCTCCCAAGGCCATCTACAACTTCGCCCCAGCAAACAGCGTCGACATGGTGCTCACCTTCCGCAACGTGCACAACTTCGTCGAGCTGGGCGACGATAAGGTCAAGGACATGTTCAAGGCGCTGTACACCAGCCTGAAGCCCGGCGGCGTGCTGGGCGTGACTGACCACCGCCTGCCTGAATCCATGCCGCAAGATGCCACAGCCACGAGCGGCTACGTCCACGAGTCGTATGTGATCAAGATGGCCGAGAGCGTCGGCTTCAAGCTTGTCGGCAAATCTGAGATCAACGCCAATCCGAAGGACAAGGCCGACCACAAGGGCGGCGTATGGGCGCTGCCCCCGACCCTGGCAAACGCCGCACTTGATCGCGACAAGTACCAGGCTATCGGCGAGAGCGACCGCATGACGCTCAAGTTCGTGAAGCCATAAACGGCCTGTGCTCGCCGCGGCCAACGTAACGCCGGGCGAGTATTTGTGAATTTTTGATGCAGTGTCGCGCGTAGTCGTGGCCGAAGCTTCACCTTGGGGCTGAATCCGGCCAGCTGCGGACACTGGCCCAACCTCAAACTCATTATTAGATTCCTATTTAAGAAAGCGGCATGGCGAACTCTGAGCAACACGCAACCGGTTGGCTGAATTTCCTGCTGGCGCAAGACTTACCGTTCGCTGAAGCTCTGCGCACTCAGGTCGCTATCGGCAACGTGGGCCAACTTTGTGCTTGCGGATGTCACGGCTTTGCATTTGAAGTGCCGACTGATGCCGACTTCTTACCGCTGCAATCAGGTGCAGGGGTATTTTATGAAGTAGTACTAAGTTCTAACTTCGCCGAAGAGATTGATGTGCTTTTGTTTACCGATGAGCGAGGCTGCTTGAGTTGGGTCGATGTGACTTACGGCGCGTGTAATATCGAGCCTATGCCGGACGAAATTGTGCCTAGAGCAGTAACTGGTATTTGGCCAGGCACTCGCAAGGATCTGCCAACTGTTGAAGTAGCGGTCAAGCATTCTACAAATAGTTGGTGGAAGTTTGGCTTCAGGCGCTAACGGCCACAACCGGACCCTCGAAATCCAATTTGTAAACAAAAAGACAGTCAGAAGAAAATTGATGAATCACTTGGAACTAAAGTCACCCTATGACGGTTCGCTGCTGACTTTCAGCGTGACCCACAAATTTGAAGACGCCATTGACTTTAATGTTCAAGTGAAGACTCCTTACTTCTCAGGTAGTGCTCCTTCATCGACATTCATGGCCGTTCCGCTTGAAGAATGGTTTAAAAATATGGCTGATGACTGGGACGGCTGGAAGGGTGAAAAGAAATGGGGAGACCTGGAGAGTCGTGTCCTGTTAAGTGCGACTACCGACTCAACTGGCCACATCAAGATGAAAGTGACTTTGGCAGGTCAAGACTATGATTCTGAGTTACGAGTAAATATCATGTTTGAGGCGGGGCAATTGGAAGGTATGGCGCGTGACGCAGCGCTCCTTTTTGCATAGTCCAATCTCGGCCAGCAGCGGGCAGAACCAACGGAACAATAGATTTGAAACCTATGTCACCAGAGATATTGCAACTTAGAGCAGTCGCGCAAATGGCGCTCACGACTCACATCACGCCTCGGGTCAGAAGTATCTCGATGAGCCTAGGAGCTTCTTTGAGAGAGATATATTTTCGTATATATACCGACGGTGTATTGCCGGAGTCGGCTAAAGAAGCTTTAAACTGCGCCGTGACAGAAATTGAAGCTGCTTATCCATTGGGTTTTCTCCTTCGAATTGACGAGGAGTACCTTGTTGCACCAGAACCGACGCCGATGGAACATCTTCCAATCGTCGTTTATGCTCGCTGTGAGGATGAATGGGTAGACCGGACTTGACAGCAACCGGCCAATAGCAGACCGCCACACATGAAAGTCACCCTAAAAAGGATTAAAAAGATGGAATGGCCGTTCGACCAAGCACCTAACGTGGCTGCAATTTGCACTCGCCAAGTAATTGAGGAGAATTTTCCAATCCTTCGAGTAGTGCATTATTCTGATGATGATAGTTGGGCCTTTACCTGCGGCACCACAAACGACTCGGAAGATATTCGGATTATTGGCATGAGCGAAGCACTTCAACTGGACCCGACTATCGTCGACATCGCCTCCCTTGCTCCGGGGTGGGGTGCTTCGCGCGTCGCCGTTGGCGGAGTCTGGAGCAAAGAGAAATTAATTACTGGCTAAGCGCCAGAGTGACTTAGTGATGTTCGTGAGCGCATGACAGGCTACGGCTGCGGTCGTTCGAAAGAGGCTATTCCGTTTTCGGCCAGTAGCTGCCGTTCCCAACATTTAAGAATATACTTTGAGGTTGAAATCGATTGAAGCGCGCACTGTTCATCTGTAGCCAAAACCGTCTGAGAAGCCCGACAGCTGAACAGATATTCTCTGTCTGGCCAGATGTTGAGACCGATTCGGCGGGGTTGGGTGGTGATGCAACTGTACCGCTGTCGTCTGAGCAAATAGCTTGGGCAAACATCATATTTGTGATGGAAAAAGCCCATCGGAATCGACTCGCATTCAAATTCCGTCCATATTTAAATGGGAAGCGCGTTATCTGCCTCGATATTCCGGATGATTATGAGTGCATGCAACCTGATCTCATAAAACTCTTGGAAGTAAAAGCCGGTCGTTTTTTACGTTCGCCCTCATAGGCCGAACTCGGCCATCAACGAACGGAATGAATTAGACTTCTTCGTTTACGAGTTAGGATTTGTATGGGTGCACCAATTATCATCGACGATTGCATGGATCTGTGGGTGTCGAATGGAGTAAAGGACTATTTCTGCGAGATCATCGTAAACGGTGCAGCGCTTAGAGGCCTAGATGTTTCAGCAGTCTATGAAAACGCGCCAGGAATCGCTGGTACGTTTGGAGTATCTGGTGTCGGCATCGATGCGGACGAGTTCTATCTATACTTCGGTGGTCGTGAAGGTTTCAGGGAACACCTCGATTTTTGTAGTAACCGAATGGAAGAACTGTGCGACGGCGATGAAAGAAGTACTGCCACGATGCAGCGTGTCTTTGCGTGGGCAAAATATAAGATGGATGGCGGGGCTCTAGACGACAGCAAAGATGATTTCGCCGGCTCTTGGCCGCCGGGCTATTCAGGTAAATAGTTACTTCTTTCGGCCAGGAGCTGCCCTTGACTTGGAATGGCTTTAAACGGGAGAGGCAATGAATGATTTTGAAAGCTTCCCAATTGTTGGGGAAGCTGCCTTTGAGCTTTTGAAAAATTCTGGATTAAAAGGATTTTCTTGCGACAGACGGGAGTACCCCACTCATGTCAGCATGTCCAGCGTTTGGTTATTCTTATTCGATAGGAACGTGTTGAGAGTAACGTCCGAGATGCATGACTTGAAAGACTGGGATGAAGTCGGTAGCATTGTAGTCGATGTTGTACCCTTAACCGACGACCTTCCGCAGATGATAGAACTACCTTGTAGTTGGGGGGGATAGCTTCGATAGAGAAGCTTATTGTTCGTGAAGACGCTTATTTTCAGGCTGAGAGTGGCGTAAAAATTTCCAATTCAGCGGGCGAGGAAATTGTCATTTGTAATGCCTCCGCGCCTTGCGAGGTAACGATGGAAGCGCCATTCTTCCATGATGAATTTAAACCAGAATACGACATTGGTAAGTATGAATTTTTTGCTGATTCCGGCGAATAGCGACAGCAGCTCCGGGTTTCGGCGGTGGTATCTAAAAGATAAATACGAAGGTCCGAGATGGGGCGGAAGCGGAAGTTGATATCTCATTGGTTTCAAATGAAATTGATTTGATTTTTTGAATTAGATTATTAAATTTTGAAACAGGTGGGCGCAAAGGTGGGTAAATGAAAAAATCGCGAATTTTTCATAGGGAGAATCACTGACACCGCTTCCGCCAGAAACGAGGGGCTAGGCTTTCAAGTCCAGCCCACTCCGAAGCGCGCGGCCTGGCGCGCCGAGGGTGCGCTTACGCGCTTACCGGTACCATTTCCAGGCTCCGCATAGAGCCCCTCGGAGGGCGTGCGAGAAGCATTTCATTGCGTTGCCGCAAGACAACTCTCCCTTGGTCATGCTAGTATGGCTACTTCTGGTTATTGTGGGGTTGAGAATTTAAATGGGCAATATTAATTCATACGCCAAGTTCGCTAAGTACAGTCTTGCGGCGCTTTGGGCCGTGTTTGGGCTGTCAGTCGTGACTGTGGTGCTTTGCCACAATTTGGGCTTCACCGGCAGGTTGCAGTCGTCAGCAAGCTTGTTATGCGTCGTTCTAGGACTGCCGTTGTTACTCACCATTCAATACTTCCTCGATGTTGTCGCGAAGGTGTCCACGGAATATCAGGTCACTCTCAGCAAGGATGTCAGGCAGCGTCTCGCGCCGTTGGCAGCACATCTGCATAGCGAGGTGTTGATTGGATCTTATCCTGGCAATGAAGCCAACGCCTTCGCCATTTCTTCCGTATTTGGCAGCAAGGCCTTGATTGCCTTCTCTTCCCAATTGCTGAAAGTGGCTGACGATCAGCAGTTGATGGCGATCGCGGCGCATGAGATTGCCCATCTCAAAAATGGCGACTCAAGAAACAAGGCCTTCATTCTGGCCTTTAGTCACGTCGTACGGGTCTATCCACACATCCTGTCCGAACTATCGAAGAGCTTATTGAAAAATGTCGCGATTGTGCTCCTGGGCATGGGCGCGCTGCTTCTGTTGCTGGTGCTGATATTTCCTGAGGTCGGTACCCAGCTGAATGGCTGGCAGTCTGTGTTTCAGGCTTTTCTTCCCGTGTTGGCTTGGCCGGTGGGCGTGATCCTCGCTTACTTCACCTTAAACCATTTGCTGAACCGGGCATACTTTGCCTACAGCAGGGAGCGTGAATTTGCTGCGGACGCAGATGGCGCGGCATTGACATCGCGCCAGAAAATGATTTCCGCACTTTCCTTGTTGGCCGAGAGTGAGGAGGGAGCCATCAGCGTATTCGATACGCATCCACCCCTTCAGGACCGCAAGAAGCGGCTTGCTGGCTGAAGTCGCGCACGCCAACCCGGCCCGGAGCGCCGAGCGCGCGGGGGGCTATTGAGATGGTCACCCTCCACCCTATCAGTTACTAAACTTATAGGGTGTTTTCATTTCTGAGGAGACCATCATGGAAGCCGTGACACTGACCCCCCTGGCCAATTTCCGTCCTTGCACGATTGTGATGGAAGCCTGCGCCGGCGCTCACTACATGGCGCGACAATGATCGGCCTGGGACACGAGGCCAAGCTCATTTCGCCCCGGTTTAAAAGCAATAAGAATGATTTCGTTGGTACAGAAGCCATCTGTGAGGCTGCCAATCCCCCTTCAATGCGCTTCGTCACGTAAAAAACGAAGCTCAGCAAACGCTGTCCGCACTGCACCGCGTGCGCGAATCGCTGGTACGCGTACTGGAACGACTGCATACCCATTTCAAACACCTTGATGAGCAAATTGCCTGTATCGAAACAGACGCCGAGCCGGCAGGAGCAAACCTTCGAGACCCGCGTCGGCATACATGGGGACTTGAAATTTGCCGAGGCGCCGGACCACATCCCCGGCGGCGCATCATGACCGATATCACGCATCCCACCAAAGAGTCCGTTCGCGCGTACATGGAACGCCGTACACAGCAATCCTGCGAGCCGCCGCCGGCGCAGGAAGAGATCCGACGCCAGCTGGGCTGGCACATGCTGCCGGCTGCCCGGTGGACGGGCGATCCTGAGCGTGATTGAACATGCGGATAGACTTCTCTGGAACTTCGGTGCCCACGTGACAAATCGCGTATTTTCCCGTGAGGCAAGATGATATTCTAGCCAGATGGCTACAATCATAAAAAGCGTCTGTGTTGAGTAAGCCCACTTCCAGATGAACAAGTTAGTGAGCGGGTCAATATTGCGGGAAATATAATCAATGAAAGTTCTCTCTTTGGATGTGAGTTTGGCTTCGTTCGAATCTCCTTTTCAGATAATGGATGAGGAAAACGATGCGAATAATTGGATAACTGTGTTTATAGGCGAAAATGGGACTAAAAAAAGTCTCTTGTTACGCCTTCTTGTCGAGGCAGGTCTATTTTCAAAAGTGTATAAAGGACATGGCCACCCAGGTATCCGTTGCTCTTTGAATCTCAACGGCGAGGCCGCGCCAAAAAAGGTGATCGCGATTTCAGGAACACCGTTTGACCGATTTCCGCGAGGCGGCACGCGAGATTGGCATAAAAAAAGCATGAATGCCTACGAAAAAAAGGGATATGTCTACTTAGGGCAACGTGCCGCCAATGGGGTTGTCGGTACGACGCAGAACGAGAAAACGCTATCCTCCGTGTTCATCCGTTACGCCGACCGGCTGCTGGAGCAGTCCATACCGCTTACTCGGGTGTTCAATCACCTCAAGCTTCAGCCTGCACTCGGAATTCGCGTGAAACGGCCCAACTACTTGAATGTGAAGACGGCAAAGGCTGGCGCGCCTGTCATGTCCCGATTGCGGTATGAAGCATACGTGCGCGGTTTGCCGGAGAAACTCAATGAGCTTGGCGCATCGCGGGTAGTGACAATAAGGTGGTTGAAGCAGATGGAATTCTTTATCGAGCAGCTGCAAAACGAAGACGTTTCCGCGGGCGTCATGCACTTGCTCGAAGAGCTACATGAAAGCCAAATTGCGTTCTGGCTTACTCCGGATGCGCACAAAATAAGCCGCAAAAATGCGGTCTGGAAAAGCCTTAGTGATTGGCGTTGCGCAATTGATTTGGGACTTGTCGAGGTAGAGGGGCTGAATTTAGCCAAAATGGACGAGGCCGCTCTGCCGATGCTGGCCAAGGATGCGGTTCGCGACAGTGATTTAAGTTCCGGACAGTGGAATTGGCTGTCCAGCCTGGCCGGTCTCACACTTGAACTGCAGGATTACAGTCTGGTATTGATCGACGAGCCGGAAAATAGTTTGCATCCAAGCTGGCAACGCGAATATATCCAAGTGCTCAGCGAAGTGATGAATTCCCGTAATCACTGCCATGCCGTCATTGCTACACATTCGCCATTTATCGCTTCAGGACTTTCTGAAACCATGGGAAATGTGCGCTCGCTGAAAATGGTCCATCTCGATAAAGACGACCAATGGAAGGTGCATAACTCAGTTGTTGCGCCATCTTACGGTTGGGCTGCAAACGATGTGTATCAGGATGTTTTTGGCATGAACTCCACCAGGGCGCCGGAATTTGTGGAGCGCGCAGATTTGGCATTGCGAATACTCAGCGAAGGAAGATTGGAAAACGCCGCTCAACTCAGGGAAATTGTGGAGATGTTGAAAATAGATTTTCTAAAACTGCCGGCGTACGACATCATGCGCGAAATTTTAATGGATATTATTTCTGATGCAGCGTCTTTTGGGTAAAAAATGCCATCCTTGATACCAACCAGAGTCTTGTGCGAAAGTTTATCGATAGGTAATTTATCTTCAGCTTTAGTAAGCCGGGTGCGTGCGCACGGAACATTGGAGTGGAGTACGAAACTTGACGGGATCACTGATCTTCGCTCTGAGTTGCTTAAAATACAACATTTTAGATGCGCCTATTGTCAGACGCCGATTTTTGCGGATCAAAATGGCCTTCGCGAGCTCGAACATATCCTTCCCAAACATGCCTCGCCATATGTTGACATCACCACCGGATTTACAAGCATTTTTTCTGACCGCTACCATACATACGGCTACGAGCAGTTTTGCTTTGAACCTAAAAACATTATAATTACCTGCAAGCAGTGCAATTCATCAAAAACTACGTTTGATCCGCTTTTTATCAGGTCGTTGGTTTTATCCGACTACCCCGTGATCGCTACCGATTTTTTTTGGGTTCATCCATATTTCCATCATTATTCGGAGCATATTACAATTTCCGAAAACTGGACCTATAAGGGCGAGACATACGAGGGGAAAGCGCTTATTCGTGTTTGCAAACTCGATGAAATAGAGGTGTTAGCCCGCCGGCAAATGGCTGCGGCGCTGGCAGAGCATGCGTCGAATTTGAAGCTTACCCTTAAAAAGTTTAGCGCTCATATCGATGATCTGGCCGCGAGCGATTGCGTGAATGTAATTGTGTTGAAGTTTGGGATTTCAGTTCCCGATGCGGAAGCACTCGTCGCAGCATGGTTTAAACATGGCGCCGACATTACTTCGAAATCACTTTCCAGTGCGCTCGCTTTAACCAGGACAATTCAAGCAAAATTGGCACGGTTGGGAGTAAAAAAGAGATGACCTTGCAGTGACTTGCTCGACCGGCGCATCGTTCTCAATCGGAGCTTGAATCCTGCTCAATGGCTTTGCTTCGGGCGGGGCGGTCAATGGCAATACGCATTACAGCGCTGCGCCGCTGGGCTCTTGTGTCGTCAAGATGGCAATGCAAGAATAGGCCGCCCCCCAGAGGGACTTGCATAAGTACGGCTGAAAGTGTCATCAGCCGCGATGTGATCATTGTCGGCGCCTGCCTGGCAGGTTCCGCCGACCGTCGAATTCAAACTCAGCCGGGTGGAAACCATGCGTGCCGATCCGGTCCAGCAGCCGGAACATATGCTCCAGTCCCCCGTGCGCATGGCGTGCGTGCGCTGACGCATTGGTGGCGATCGCCCCAGCTTCGGCCGCCACCCGGCGTGTTTCAAGCGGCTGGAGCATGCCAGGACGGGCAATTCGACGAATTAGTGATTTGACATCAAGACTGCCGCGCTCGATAATCGGTTCTCCGCCATAAGCCTGGACGAGCCCATGGGTACCGCGATAGACAATACCGAAGTGTTGAAAGACTGGTTCCTGCGCAGTGGCGTGCATACGCCGCTGCATACCTGCATCGGCCCCTTGCCCAGCTCCAAGGCCTCCATCGTGCGCTGGACCAGCAACCAGCCGGATTCGATGATCCAGACCATCAGCTCCCATCCCAACGATTACCGCATCGCCATCATGCTGGAGCCGGTCGACGCCCGCATCTGGCTGCACGGCCAGCCGGTGTGGGGCGGGGTGATCGCGGCCGAACGCTTCCGCATCTGTCCGCCCAGCGGCTCCAGCCAGTGGAGCCGCCTGAGCAGCTGCGACATCGTCAACCTGTTCGTGCCGGCCGCGCTGATCGACAGCCTGAACGCGCAGCGCGCAACGCCGCTCAGCCTGGGCGCCCAGCAGTTCACCTCGGACCGCCACGTGATGGAACTGGTGCGCCGCATGCTCAACGCCGACGCGCTGGCCGGGCCGCTGCAGTCGCAGTATTGCGACGGCATGATGGTGGCGCTGCTGAGCTATCTGCTGGAGCATTACAGCCGGCCGGCGGCGGCGCCGCAGTCCAGCACGCTGGGCGGCGGACGCCTGCGCCGCGTGCTGACCCACATGGGCGCCAACCTGGCCACCGGCGTCAGCAACCGCGACCTGGCGGCGCTGTGCGGCATGAGCGAGGCGCATTTCTCGCGCGAGTTCCATCTGGCGCTGGGCCTGCCGCCGCACCGCTACCTGATGAAGATGCGGCTGGAGCAGGCGCGCACCATGCTGCTGGCCGGCGGCCGGCCGATGGGCGACATCGCCGAAGCCTGCGGCTTCCACGACGCCAGCCATCTGTCGCGCACCTTCAGCCGCCACTTCGGCACGCCGCCGGCCCGCTTCCGCCAGCAGCGCGGCAACTAGGCGGTCTTCAACAGCTGGCGCGAAAAACTCACCACCGCGCCCACCGCGGCGAAGCCGGCCGCCGTCGCCAGCGCATACGCCGGGCCCTGCGTGCCGGACAGCGTGAAGCAAAACGCCACCAGCGCCGCGCCGGTGGCCTGGCCGCTCAGGCGCGCGGTGGCGACGATGCCGCTGGCGCTGCCGGCCCGCGCGCGCGGCGCGCTGCCCATGATGGCCTTCATGTTCGGCGCCTGGAAGCAGCCGAAACCCAGGCCGCACAAGGCCATCCGCCAACCGATGTCGAAGGCCGACGCGTGCGCCGGCAGCGTCGCCAGCAGCAGCGCGCCGGCGCATAACACCACCAGGCCGATGCCGCCCAGCGTGCCGGCGGCGTAGCGGTCGCTGAGCCTGCCGGCAAGCGGCCCCATCACCGCGACCAGCACCGGCCACGGCGTCATCAGGAAGCCGGTGTCGATCGGCGAACGGCCCAGCGTGTGTTCGAAGAAAAACGGCAGCGAGACGAAGGCCAGGCCCTGCACCGCGAAGGTACAGAAGGCCGTCAGCGCCGACAGCGCGAACATCGGCCGGCGGAACAGGTCCACCGGAAACAGCGGCGCCGCGTGGCCGCGCTGGCGGCGCAGCAGCAGCAGCCAGCACAGCGCGGCGGCGCCGAGTTCGAACGGCAGCCGCGCCGGTGCGGCGCCATGGGCGGCCTCGCCCAGCGCCAGGATCAGCAGGCCGAAGGCGCCGACGTTGTACAGCGCCGCCGGCAAGTCCAGCCTATGCGCCGCGCGCGCCGTGTGCGGCAGCGCCCGCCCAGCGGCGGCCAGCGCCAGCACGCCCAGCGGCACGTTGATCGCGAACAGCCACGGCCATGACGACACGGACAGGATCACCGAGGCCACCGTCGGCCCCACCGCGAAGGCCACCGCCACCACCAGCGCGTTGGTGCCGAAACCCTGGCCCTGGCGCTCGGGCGGGTAGATGGCGCGTATCAGCGCGGTGCTGACGGCCATCATGGCGCTGGCGCCCAGGCCTTGCAGCAGCCGCGCCGCCACCAGCGCCGGCAGCGACCACGCCAGCGCGCAGGCCAGCGAGGCGGCCGTGAACAGCGCCAGCCCGCCGATGGCGACGCGGCGGTAGCCGGCGATCTCGCCCAGTGCGGCCAAGGGCAGCAGCGTCGCCACCATCGCCAGTTGATAAGCGTTGACGATCCACACCGACGCCGCCGGCGTCGCGTGCAGCTGCTGCGCCATGGCCGGCAGCGCGGTGTTGGCGATCGCCGTGTCCAGCGAGGCCAGCGCCACGCCGGTCATCAGCGACAGCATGGCCCAGGTGCGCTCGGCCGGCGGCAGGCCGGTCTCCGCCGCAGCGCAGGCGTCCACCGTGCTCAATCGCGCACCACGCCGGACGGGCCGATGCGTTCGGCGTTGGGCACGTCGGACATGCGGATGCGGATCAGGTGGCGGCGCTCGTCCTCGTAGGTGGTGCGGCCGTGCAGCATGCGGTGGTTGTCGGCCCACAGCAGCGTGTCGGTGGCCAGCTGCTGCTTGAAGCGCGGCGCGCTGTGCTCGGCCACTTCGTTCATCAGCGCCAGCGCGTCCACCACCGCCGGCGAACTGAGGTCGGGCCGCACGGCCAGGCCTTTCTGGATGGCGTCGTAGCGCCAGCGCAGCGTGAAGCGGTCGCCGTCGCGGCGCGGCGCGTCGAACACCCGCGCCACGTGGTGCTCGATGGCGGCGTCGCCAGCCGCGTACACGGCCGGCACGCGGAACGGCACCGGCGTGCTGCTCAGCAGCTCGTAGGCGTCGCGGCCGGCGGCGGTTTGCTGCAGCGTCCGGTAAATGTCCTCGCCGTCGATCAGCAGCGAGTGGCCGCCCTGGCAGTCGGCCGCCTGCACCACGTACAGGATGAACTGCTCCTCCGGCATCGGATAGAACGAGGAATCGGTGTGCATGTCGGCGCTGCCGACGCGCTCGGAGAAGGTGGTGAAGCGGGCGTCGCTGTGCGCGCCCGGCCGCGCCTTGACGTCCCAGGCCACGCGGCCGGTGCGCTGGTCGGTGGAGGTGGGGTAGCCCAGCATCAGCGTGATCGCGTACAGCGCGGCGTTGCGGCGGTCCTCGCTCAAGCCTTGCAGGCCGAGGCCGCTCAGGGCGACGCCGTTGCTGCCGGCGGCGCGCAGCTGCCGCGTCAGCCGGCGCAGCGCACCGACTTCGCCCAGCTCGGCGCGCAGCGCCACTTCCTCCGGGTGGGCGTAAAAACCGTTTTCATTAAAGTCATTAAATCGGCGGCTGATAATTTGATATATGTTATTTAAATCATCTCCCCAAGATATATCAGCAGCGCAAATAGTGACATTCTCACTTTTATTCAATGACGTAGACATAAGAGTTCCTTTTGTTTAAGGAGTGGCAGGGCGGTGGGGGAGCGGATATTCTAATGCTGTCAAACGAATTGAACTGTTGTATTTAATGGGATTTGGAAACTAAAATTTCACCTGGTGTAATTATGAAAATGCTTTAGAAACAATGTGTTGCGGACGGTCAACAAGCAAGAAATGCCCGCTGGGTGTTGAGCATGGCATGCGCTATGATTCAAAACTGACTCAGCCCGCTTTGCGGAAGTTACTATCAAAATAGACGTTGAAGGACTAGCAAAATGAAATGGTTTAATTCCCTGCGCCTGGCGCAGAAGCTAGGTCTGGCATTCTCGTCAGTATTGGCGATGACCGTACTGGTGGGAGTATTTTCAATTTGGGAACTATCCCAGGTGAATAATACGGCCAAGCGTTTTTCAGCGCGCTGGATGCCCAGCATCCGGGTGATCGAGGACATCAAATCGCAGATCGCGCGCATCCGCACCCGTGAGCTGCAATACATCATTTCGTCCAGCCCGGCGGACATGGACAAGTACGACCAGGTGATCGCCAAGGACCTGGAGGACTTGAAGAAAATGCAGGATGACTACACGGCGCTGGCGGTCTCCCCCGAGGAGCGCGCCAAGTACGCCAATTTCGTCGAGCTGTGGGGCCGCTACATGCAGGAGGACGCCAAGATCCGCGCCGCCGCCCGCGCCAGGGACGACGACAAGGCCAGGGCGCTGATCCGCGGCGAGTCGAACAAGCTGATCGTGGCGCTGCGCGGCCAGGTCGACCAACTGGTCGATTTCTACACCGACGGCGGCAAGCAGGAGGCGGTGGAGGGCGACCTCCGCTACGCCTCGTCGCGGCTATGGATACTGGTGCTGATGGCCGGAAGCGTGGCGTTCGGCGCCGTCGGCGCGTTGCTGATCACGCGCTGGCTGACGCGCAGCCTGGGAGGCGAGCCGGACTACGCCACCGGCATCGTCAGCCAGATCGCCGCCGGCGACCTTGGCGTCACCGTCGAGACCCGGGCCGGCGACAACAGCAGCCTGCTGTTCGGCATGCGCACCATGCGCGACAACCTGGAGAAGATCGTCGGCGAAGTGCGCGGCGCCACCGGCGTCATCGCCAGCGCCTCCGGCCAAATCGCCGCCGGCAACCTGGACCTGTCCTCGCGCACCGAGCAGCAGGCCAGTTCGCTGGAGGAGACGGCCGCCTCGATGGAGGAGCTGACCTCGACCGTGCGCCACAACGCCGACAACTCGGCCCAGGCCAAGCAGCTGGCCACGGACGCCGCCAGCGTGGCGCAGAAGGGCAGCGCGGTGGTGGCGCAGGTGGTCGACACCATGGGCGCGATCAACACCTCGTCGCGCAAGATCGCCGACATCATCGCCGTCATCGACGGCATCGCTTTCCAGACCAATATCCTGGCGTTGAACGCGGCCGTCGAGGCGGCCCGCGCGGGCGAGCAGGGACGGGGCTTCGCGGTGGTGGCGACGGAAGTGCGCAACCTGGCGCAGCGCTCGGCCGCATCGGCCAAGGAGATCAAGGAGCTGATCGGCGAATCGGTCGGCCAGGTCGAGATCGGCAGCAAGCTGGTGGCCGAAGCCGGCGCGACCATGAACGAGGTGCTGGCGAGCGTGCAGGGCATGGCCGGCGTGATGGCGGAAATCAGCCACGCCAGCCGCGAGCAGAGTTCCGGCATCGAGCAGGTGAACCAGGCCATTTCGCAGATGGATACCGTGACCCAGCAGAACGCCGAGCTGGTGCAGCAGGCGGCGTCCGCCGCCCAGGGTTTGCAGGAGCAGGCCGCCACGTTGTCGCAGCTGGTCAGCGTGTTCCAGCTGAAGGATGGCAGCCGCGCCAACACGCCGGCGCTGCGCGGGCCGCGCGGCAAGCCGAGGCCCATGTTGAGCGGGGCGGCGCGTTAGTGCCGACTGCCGGCGATGGCGTGGCCTGCATCCCACAGTTTGCACTGCGGCATGGGAATGCGAGCCGGATAGTACAAAAACAGCAGTTCCGTCCGTGACCTCGGCACGACGACCCAACACACTCCAGACAGTTTCAGGGAATTCATCAAACTGTCACACAACGGAGTGTTCATGTCGCAAATTCGCCCTATCGTTCGAGCCGTCGCGCTGCTGTGCGCCGGCGCCGCACCCTTGTACGCCGCTGCCCAGAGCGGCGCTGACGCCAACGCCGGCGCGCCGCCGCGCGTGGAGATCACCGGTTCGCGCATCAAGCGCGTCGATGCCGAAACCGCGTCGGCCGTGCAGCTTATCACGGCCGAGCAGATCGCCCGTTCGGGCGCGGCCACCGTCACCGACGTGCTGCGCGATCTGCCGTCCGGCAATGCCGGCGGCTACACCAGCGAGGGCACGCCCGGCCAGGCCTTCGGCTCGTCCGGCGTTTCGCTGCGCGGCCTCGGCGCGGGCGCGACGCTGACCCTGATCAACGGCCGCCGCGTGGCCCCGTTCGGCTTCGGTTCGGCCTCGTTTGTCGACACCAACGCCATCCCGGTCGACGCCATCGACCGCATCGAAGTGCTGCTGGACGGCGCCTCGGCCATCTACGGCGCCGACGCCATCGGCGGCGTGATCAACATCATCCTGCGCAAGAACTACGAGGGCCTGGGCGTGACGGCCTCGGCCGGCACCTCGGCCTACCACGACGGCAACACCGGCGCCATCGGCCTCACCTACGGCAAGGGCACGCTGGCGCAGGACGGCTACAACTGGCTGCTGAGCCTGTCCCATCGCGACAGCAGCCCGGTGCTGGTCAACGCCCGCCCGCGCACCAAGGACTCCGACTTCCGCCGCCTCGGCCTGAGCGACCGCCGCTCCTCCTTCTCCAGCAACGCTTACATCGCGTCCGGCACCACCGGCGGCAGCTTCCTCGGCATCATCGGCGATTGCCCGCCGCTGGTCGATGCGGGCTCGCCGCTGAACGGCCGCTGCGTCAACGACAACACCACCGCCGTCACGCTGCAATCGAAGAGCCAGCGCGACAACGCCTACAGCGCGCTGACCTACGACCTGGGCCAGGGCTGGGAAATGTTCGGCGACGCCGCGCTCAGCCGCAGCCGCCAGGCATCCGGCATGTACAGCTACGCCACCAACTCCTACGGCGCCTACACCAACGACCTGGTCGACAAGTACGGCCTGTACGGCAACGCGCCCGGCACCACC
Organism: Duganella sp. HH101; assembly: GCF_001758795.1. Classification (NCBI taxonomy): domain Bacteria; kingdom Pseudomonadati; phylum Pseudomonadota; class Betaproteobacteria; order Burkholderiales; family Oxalobacteraceae; genus Duganella; species Duganella sp. HH101. The sequence continues at coordinate 33,257 of NZ_LRON01000027.1, forward strand.
ATCAGCTATCTGCTGCTGCCGGCCGACCATCCGCAAAACCAGTGGGGCAAGACGGTCGGCGTGCGCTATGTGTTCAACGACATCCCGACCACCATCCGCAGCGAGAGCCGCAACGTGCGCGCCACGCTGGGCGCGCGCGGCACCGTGGGCAAGTGGGACGTGGAAGGCGCGGCGATGTTCTCGCGCTCGCTGACCGACACCAGCTATCGCGGCTACATCCAGGACAAGGTGCTGATCAACGACGTGCTCGATGCCGACGGCCTGGTGCGCAAAAGCTTCCTGCTGCACCAGCCCGCCAAAAACGATGCCGGGCTGATGGGCCGCCTGTATCCGCAGCTGGACAACCACGCCGACACCAGCACCAGCAGCGTCGACCTGCACGGCAACCGCGAGCTGTACACGCTGCCGGGCGGCGCGCTGTCGATCGCGGTCGGCGCCGAGTACCGCCGCGAGAAATTCGACGCCACGCCGGATCCGCTGTTCACCGACGGTTCCATCCAGCTGATCGGCATGACCGGCTCCAACGGTTCGCGCAGCGTGACCGCCGCATATGGCGAGTTGTCGGCGCCGGTGCTCAAGTCCGTCGAGCTGAGCCTGGCCGCGCGCTCCGACCGCTACAGCGATTTCGGTTCGGCGTTCACGCCCAAGGCCGGCATCAAATGGCGTCCGCTGCCGCAGCTGGCCTTGCGCAGCACGTATGCCGAAGGCTTCCGCGCGCCATCGCTGCCGGAGCTGCATGCCGGGAACACCAACGGCTACAGCAAGGTGCTCGATCCCAAGCGCTGCCCGGTGTTCAGTTCCACCAACGACGATTGCGAACGCTACGTGGCCTTCACCACCGGCGCCAATCCCGACATCCAGGCGGAGAAATCCAAGAGCGTGACGATAGGCTTCGTCGCCGAGCCGGTGCCGGGCTGGTCGCTGTCGGTGGATGCCTACCACATCAAGCGCCGCGACGAGCTCTCCACCATCAGCGCCAGCTATCTGCTGGAGCATGAGGGCCAGTATGCCGACCGCATTGTGCGCAACCCGGTCAGCGGCAAGCTCGACCACCTGAGCCTGATCACCGCCAACCTGTCGTCGACGCAGACGCGCGGCGTCGACGTCGATGCGCGCGGCAGCTTCAGCGTCGGCGACTGGGGCCGCTTCTCGCTCAGCGCCAGCTACAACCGCATGAACAGCTACCTGAGCAGCGGCAATCCGGGCGAGGATCCGGTCGACTACGTCGGCTACTACCTGCAGCCGAAGAACCGCGGCCGCGCCGGCGTGGCCTGGGATCGCGGCCCGTGGGACGCCAGCCTCAACTGGAACTACGTGGGCGGCTATTCGATCAAGAGCACGCCTGACGCGGTGTGCTCCTTCCAGGCCGCGACGCCGCAGTATTGCGATGTCCACTCGTGGCTGACGGCCAGTGCCTTCATCCGCTACAAGGGCTGGCGCAATCTGGAGCTGTCGCTGTCGGTGCAGAACCTGGCCAACAAGGAAGCGCCGATGGACGCCAGCCAGATCGCTTACCTGCAAGGCTATGGCACCTCCTACCACAGCCAGCTGGGCCGCTTCGTTCAGCTGACGGCCAGCTACAAGTTCAAGTAATCAACCCAGGCGCCGGCTGGTGTTCACACGAACGCCGGCGCCGTTTTATGAGTCTCCACATGTCCTGTCACAGAATGTTCTGCGCGCTGAGTGCGCTGCTGCTGTCCGCCTGCAGCACCCTCGCGCCTGTCGATCACAACAACGACGCCTTGCGCGTCGAATGCCACTGGGATCTGCAATACCCGAGCGTGGCGCCGGCCGACGCCACCTTGGCCCAGCTGCGCGAGACGGCCACGCGCCGCCTGGGCGCGCTGAACCTGAATGCGCAGTGGGAGCTGAACAGCGAAGGCGCGACCGCCGAAGCCTTCACCGACAGCGAGCCCGACCGCCAGCGCCTGCATCGCCTGCTGAGCGTGGTGCTGCCGGGCATGGAACGCTACCCGTCCGCCTTCTTCGCCAACGTCCGCCTGCACAACATCGTGCTGGTGAAGGAACTGGCGGTGGGCGGCCAGCGCCGGCTGGCGATGCCGATGGCCGAGGTGGACAGCGTGGCCTACGCCGACAACAGCGCGAAGCTGTGCCCGGCCGGCATGGAGATGCGCGTGCACCACGAGTTCTACCACTTCATCGACTACCGCGAGCACGACGACTACTACCACGCCGATCCCGCGTGGCTGGCGATGAATCCGGCCGAGCTCACCTACGGCAAGGGCGGTGCCAGCTTCTACGGCAAGAACCTGCAGGATGTCGGCCACGCCAAGCCAGGTGTGGTCAGCCTGTATTCGAGCTACGGCCAGGAAGAGGACAAGGCCGAAACCTTCGGCTGGATGATGACGCCGGACTACGCCGCGCGCCTGGACCTGTACGTGATGCAGGACGCCCACCTGGCGGCCAAGCTGCGCCACATGCGCGCGCAGTTCCGCAAATACAGCCAGCCGGCGGACGCGAGAAATAGTTCGGCGACGGGCTTGTAAAAGTTTCAAGCAGCCACAGTTTAGGTCGGTCCATTCTTAAAAAGAGATTAAGAGATGAATCGTTACCCGCTGTGGAAGTACATCGTGATTGTGGTCACGTTGTTGTTGGGCGCGCTCTACACCGCGCCCAATTATTTTGGACAATCGCCGGCGCTGCAGATCAGCAGCGGCAAGACCAGCGTGCGCATCGGCGCGGAGCTGGTGCAGAAGGTCGAGGCCGCGCTGCAACAGGCGCAGGTGCCCACCGCCGGCGTGGCCTATGACAGCGCCCATGCCTCGGTGCGCGCACGCTTCACCGATCCCGATACCCAGTTCCGCGCCAAGTCGGTGCTGGAAAAAAGCCTGAACGCCGATCCCTCAGATCCGAACTACCTGGTCGCGCTGAATCTGCTGTCCGACACGCCGAAATGGATGCAAAGCCTGCACGCGCTGCCGATGTACCTGGGCCTGGACCTGCGCGGCGGCGTGCACTTCCTGATGCAGATCGACACCAGGGCCGTGCTGGACAAGAAGCTGCAAGGCGTGCAGGCCGCGCTGCGCGGCGCCCTGCGCGACAAGTCCGTCCTGCATAGCGGCGTGGTCCGCGTCGGCGACACGATAGAAATCAGCTTCCGCGACGAAGCCATGCGCAACAAGGGCCGCGACGTGATCGCAGGGCAGGGCGCCGAGCTGCGGCTGGCCGATGCGGGCGATGGCGCGCAGCTGAAGACGGTCGTCACGCTGAAGCCCGAGGCGTTGAAGCAGACCATCAGCGACGGCGTCACGCAAAACATCTCGACGCTGTCCAAGCGCGTCAATGAGCTGGGCGTGGCCGAGCCCATCATCCAGCAGCAGGGCGCGGATCGCATCGTGGTGCAGCTGCCCGGCGAGCAGGACGTGGCGCGCGCCCGCGCCGTCATCGGCCGCACGGCGACGCTGGAAGTGCACATGGTCGACGAGACCGTCACGCGCGGCACCGAGATGGGCGCGGCGATTCCCCTGGGCTCGCAGCTGTACACGGCGGGCAGGGATGCGCCGGCCGTGCTGTACAAGGAAGTCGTGCTGACCGGCGACTACATCACCAGCGCCACCGCCGGCCAGGACGAGAACAACCAGCCGGCCGTGTTCATCGAGCTCAATTCGGCGGGCGGCCGCAAGATGTCGGCCGCCACCAGCGACCGCGTCGGCAAGCACATGGCCATCGTGCTGATCGAGAAAACCGGCAAGCCGGAAGTGATCTCGGTGGCCACGCTGACCAGCGAGCTCAATGCCCGCTTCCGCACCACCGGCGTCGGCACCGCGCAGAACGCGGCGGACCTGGCGCTGATGCTGCGCTCCGGCGCGCTGTCGGCGCCGATGGAAATCGTCGAGGAGCGCACTATCGGCCCGCAACTGGGCGCGGAGAATATCGCCAAGGGTTTCTCCTCGACCGTGTACGGCTTTGCCGCGATTGCCGTGTTCATGATCGGCTACTACATGTTGTTCGGCTTCTTCAGCGTGCTGGCGCTGGCCTGCAATCTGTTGCTGCTGCTGGCGCTGCTGTCGCGCATGCAGGCGACGCTGACCTTGCCCGGCATCGCCGCGATCGCGCTGGCGCTGGGCATGGCGATCGACGCCAACGTGCTGATCAACGAGCGCATCCGCGAGGAGTTGCGCGGCGGCGCCACGCCGCAGCAGGCCATCGCCGTCGGCTTCGACCGCGCCTGGGCCACCATACTCGATTCCAATGTCACCACGCTGATCGTCGGCGTGGCGCTGTGGGTGTTCGGCTCGGGCGCGATACGCGGCTTCGCGGTGGTGCACTGCCTGGGCATCCTGACGTCGATGTTCTCGGCGGTGTTCGTGTCGCGCGGCGTAGTCAATCTTTGGTATGGCCGGCGCAAGAAACTCGCGTCGCTGTCTATCGGTACCGTATGGCGCGGCAAATAGATTGTGGGGGATAATGCAAGCACTCACATCACAGGGGGCTCCCATGAAAAAAGCTTTACTCGGCTGCGCATTGCTGGTGGCGTTTGCCGCCCACGCGGATGAAGCCGCCATGTGCTCGGCGTCGGCCGGCACTTACCGCACCGGCGTGGTCGTCAAGGGGCCGAAGTTTTCCCACGGCCAGTTCCGCAAGGGCGTGGAGCTGTCGCACACGCATCTGAGGATGAAGGCCGACCAGGACGGCAAGGAATACGATGTCGCCATCGACAATGTATTCGCCAGCGGTTTCGAACCCAACCAGCGCACCGTGCCGGCCTCGTTGAGCGGCATCCGCGTCAACGACAAGGTCGAGGTGTGCGGCCAGTTGTACACGCACGGCGGGGTAGGCATCCATTGGGTGCATACCAACTGCGGCAAGAAGCCGAATCCGTCCAAGCCGGACGGCTGGCTGAAGGTGATCGCCGCCGACGGCGCGCCGGGGCAGAATATCGAGAGCAACACCCAGTACTGCTCGCTATTCAACTAGTTGTTGTCGTGCTTGCTATACTGTTGCCTGTGGAATAGAAATCTTCAGGGGAATAGTTTGCAGGTACTGAACAAACGATGGAAGCGATGGGGTGCGGGCGTGGCCGGCGCCGTGGGCGTGTATGCGCTGGCGGGTGGCTGGTTGCTGCCGCAGGTGATCAAGAGCCAGCTTCCGAAGTTTGTCGAGACCGAGCTGGAGCGCAAGGCTAGCATCGGGGAAGTCAGTTTCAATCCCTTCACCTTGCGCCTGGCGGTGCGGCAGTTCCAGTTGACCGAGGCTAACGGCGCGCCGCTGTTCGGCGTCGGCGCGCTGGAGGTGGAGATGCAGTGGCGCTCGCTGCTGCGTCGCGCCTGGAGCTTTGCCGATATCCGCATCGTGGCGCCGTCGGTGCAGCTGGCGATAGCGGCGGATGGCAAGTTCAATATCGCGGAGTTCGTGGCGACGCTCAACAAGCGCAAGCACGACGACAGCGATAGCGGCATGCCGCGCCTGGTGATCGAACATTTCGCGCTGGAGCAGGGCAAGGTCGATATGCATGACCGTCACGCCGGCTACAACGATACATACGCGCCGATTGCGTTCACGCTGAACAATCTGAGCACGCTGCCCGACGAGAACGGCGACTACACGCTGAGCGCCGATGCGGGGCTGGGCGGCAGGCTGCGCTGGAAGGGCACGGCGGCGCTCAATCCTATCGCGGGCAGCGGCTTGCTGACGCTGGAGAATGTGGCCTTGCCGGGCATGGCGACTTACCTGAAGTCGTTTGCGCGGGTGGCGGTGGTCGATGGCCGCTTGTCGGCCAAGCTGCCTTACAAATTCGCTTACAAGGATGGGCTGTTGGATGCGGGCCTGTCCGGGGCAGGCCTGGCGTTGAGCGACCTGGCGGTCAAGCGCGATGGCGCGGCCGAGGCGTTCGTCAAGCTGAAGCTGTTCGATGTCAGCGATGTTGGCGTGGACCTGCTCAAGCGGACGGTGAACGTGGGCGGCCTGCACGTCAGCGGCGGCGCGCTGGCGGTGCGTCGCGATGCCAAGGGGGAGCTCGATCTGGCGGGCTTGATGGTGCCTGCGGCGCCAACGCCGACCGCGACCCCGGCGCCTGCTGCCGCGCCGGCGAGCGGATCGGCCGCATCGTCGAGCGCGCACGCGGCGGCACCGGCGGCGAAACCGGCCCCGGCTCCGGCCGGCAACTGGAAAGTCCACCTCAAACAACTCGCGCTCGACGACATCGCCGTGGCGGCGGTGGACGAAACGGTCAGCCCCGCGCTGAAATTCAATGCGGACAAGCTGAAGCTGCGCCTGCAACTGCAAGCCGAACCCGCGGCTGACGGCCTCAAGCTCAACATCGCCGACGCATCCTTCTCGCTGGACAACCTGGTCCTGGGCAGCGGCGCGCTGACGCCGTTGAAGCTGGCGCAACTGGGCTTCGATGGCGGCGAGATCGACCTGGCCGCGCACAGCGCCAAGCTGGGCCGCCTGTACGCCGACGGCGGCCAGCTGGACCTGTCGCGCGACAAGCAGGGCAGATTCCTGTTCCTGAACACCTTCCCGAAATCGGGTGGCGGCGCCGCGCAGCCGGCCGCGAAGGACGCACCGGCCGCCGCGCCGTGGACGGCCAACATCAAGACGGTGGAGTTCAACAAATTCGGCGCCCGCTACGACGACGCCAGCACCGGCATCACAGCCAACCTGCAAGACTTCAACCTCAAGCTGACCGACGCCGGCACCGACCTGAAGAAGCCATTGGCATTCGCCGGCAGCGTCGGCCTGCGTGAAGGCGGGCAATTGGCCGCCAAGGGCAAGGTCGTGCCGGCCACCGGCGCCGTCGAGACCGACCTCAAGTTGACCAAGCTGGCGATCGCGCCGATACAGCCTTTGCTGTCCAAACACGTCAAGCTGAAGATCGCCGACGGCAGCATCTCCGGCCAGGGGCATTTGCACACCGGCGCCGGCGGCAAGGCCGATCCCTCGCTGCGCTACGACGGTTCGCTGGAAGTGGCCGAGCTGACGCTGAACGAAGAAGACAACGACCGCTTCGCCCACTGGAAAACCGTGCGCGCCGACAAGCTGGCCTTCAGCCTGTCGCCGGATCTGCTGGACGTGGCCGAACTGCGCGTGGTGCAGCCGGACGCGGCCCTCATCATTGAAAACGACCGCAGCCTCAATGCCCAGCGCCTGCTGGTGCAGCAGCCCGCAGAGGCGGCGCCCGCCACGGCATCGGCGCCCGCAGCCAAGCCTGCCCCGGCGCCCGCAGCGGCGGCCGAACCGTTCCCGGTGCGCGTGCGCCGCGTGCGTGTCGAGAACGCCAGGTTGGCCTTCACCGACCTCAGCCTGCGTCCGCAATTCAGCGCCAAAATTTACGAGCTGGGCGGCGTGATCACCGGCCTGTCGTCGCGACGCGACGCCAGCAGCCAGATCGAACTGGACGGCCGCGTCGACGAGTTCGGCCTGGCGCGCATACGCGGCAAGCTCAACCCCTTCGTCCCGGCCGACAACACCGACGTCAACGTCGTGTTCAAGAACGTCGACATGGTGTCGGCCTCGCCCTACAGCATGAAGTTCGCCGGCTATAAGATCGCGGAAGGCAAGATCTCGCTGGACCTGGAGTACAAGGTGCGCCAGGGCCAGCTGGAAGGCAACAACCACATCGTGCTCGACAAGCTGACCCTGGGCGAGCGCATCGACAGCCCGGACGCGCTCAAGCTGCCGCTGGAACTGGCGCTGGCCATCCTGAAGGACAGCGACGGCCGCATCGACCTCGGCGTGCCGGTCTCCGGCAATATGAACGATCCGCAGTTCAGCTACGGCAGCGTGGTGTGGAAGGCGATCGGCAACATCATGACCAAGATCGTCACCTCGCCGTTCCGCGCGCTGGGCAATCTGTTCGGCGTCAGCGGCGACAAGCTGGAGTCCATCGACTTCGATCCGGGCAGCAATGTCGTGCTGCCGCCGGAGCGCGAGAAATTGAAACAGGTGGCGCAGATCCTGGCGAAGAAGGCGCAGCTGAAACTGTCCGTGCCTGGCCAGTACAGCGTGGAATCGGACGGCGCGGCCCTGCGCGCGCAAGCGCTGCGCCGCGTGGTGCTGGCGCGTGCCGAGGTCAAGCTGGCCGCCGGCGAACAGCCGGGACCGCTCGACATCGGCACGCGCAAAGTGCGCGGCGCCATGCGCGACCTGTACGCCGAACGCTTCGGCGCGGCCGAGCTGGACAAGCAGAAGAAGGCCACCGAAGCCGCCGCTCCCGCCACTGCTGGCGCAGCCACGGCAGCCGATGCCAACGCCGGCGCGCAAAAGAAACTGCCTATCCTGCAGCGCCTGGGCAAGATGGTGCAGGGCGAGCCGCAAGTGGCGGACGCCAGCGCCTTCTACGCCAAGCTGCAGGAACGCCTGGAGCAGAACCAGCCGTTGCCGGCGGACGCCTTGCCGCAACTGGGCGCCAAGCGCGCCGCCGCCATCCTCGCCGCGTTGAAGGATGACGGTGTCGATCCCGCCGCCGCCCACAGCACCGCAGCGGAAACGGTGGACGCCCGTGCGGGCAAGCCGATTGCGTTGAAGCTCGGCCTGGCTGCCAAATAAGATGACGGACGATAAAAAACACGGCAGCGCACTGCTGGCCGGCTTGGCGCTGCTGACCAGCCAGCTGTCGATCAATGTCGGCGCGGCGGTGGCCAAGCATCTGTTCCCGCTGATCGGCGTGGAAGGCGTGACGGCCTACCGCGTCGGCATTTCGGCGTTGCTGATGATGCTGGTGTTCCGCCCGTGGCGCACGCCGCTGACCTGGAAGCAGGGTTGCAACGTGGCGATCTACGGCAGCGTGATCGGCTTGATGAACCTGCTGATCTACCGCTCCTTCAGCCGCATCCCGCTGGGCATCGCGGTGGCGATCGAAGTGGCCGGACCGTTGACGGTGGCGGTGCTGTCGTCGCGTCGCCCGCGCGATGTCGCCGCCGTCTGCCTGGCCGTGGTGGGCCTGTACTTCCTGCTGCCGATCCACGGCGAGGTCGGCCAGCTCGACCCGGTCGGCGTGCTGTACGCGGCCGGCGCGGCGGTGTGCTGGGCCTTGTACATCGTCTACGGCAAGCGCGTGTCGGCCATGCATGGCGGACAGTCGGTGGCGTGGGGCATGCTGGCGGCGTCGATGTTCATCGTGCCGATCGGCGCGTGGTACGCGGGCGCGGCGCTGCTGACGCCGACCTATCTGCTGATCGGCCTGGCGATTGCGGTGATGTCCAGCGCCTTGCCGTACACGCTGGAGATGGTGTCGATGCGCACGCTGTCGTCGCGCACCTTCAGCATGTTCAGCAGCGGCGCCCCGGCGCTCAGCGCGCTGGCCGGCATGGCGGTGCTGGGCGAACACCTGACGCTGACGCAATGGCTGGCCATCGGCAGCATCGTGCTGGCCTCGGCGCTGACTTCTTTGCGTTGAATCAGGTCTGCTGAGCTTGCTTGGGCCGGTCGAACAGGCCTAGGATGCAAGCATGGACATCGAGACGAGACTCATACGGCTGGAAGAATTTTCTGTCGAGGCGCAGCAGCGGCTGGGGCGGCTGGAGGAGTTTGCCATCGAGGGGCGTCAACGGCTTGAACGTCTGGAAGAATTTTCTGTCGAGGCGCAGCAGCGGCTGGGGCGGCTGGAGGAGTTCGCCATCGAGGCGCGTCAACGGCTTGAGCGGTTGGAGGAATTCGCCATCGAGGCGCGCGAACGGATGATCAAGATCGAAACGCGCCTGGACCACATCGAGGCCAATATGGCTACCAAGGCTGACTTGGCAAATCTCAGCGCCACCATGATCAAATGGATAGTCGGCATGGTGAGTGGCGCAGGGCTGGCCGCCATCACCGTCATGACGTTTGTGTTGAACAACGCGGTTCCGCCCAGGGCAGCTCCATCTGCGTCACCCGCACCCATCGTCTTTCAGCTGCCGCCAACCAGATAAGCCTTGCGTTGCATTTGTGATCAGTTCGTGGCAGCATAACTGCTCATTGACGGAGCCCCCTATGCAAACCGCCCAAGCACAACAACCCATCGCCGCCGCGGCGGTCTCGCTGATCGCATGGATTTTCTGCGTCGCCGCTTTCCTGCCGCCGCTGAACCATTACACCATGAGCTCGGTGCCGCTGATGATCCTGGCCGGCGTCGGCATCGCGGTCTGCCTGATCGTGCACCTGATCTTCATCGGCATGTCGGCGCAGCGCCTCGGCCGTTCGCCGGCGCTGTGGGTGATCGTTTGCCTGTGCCTGTTCCCGATCGCGTCCATCGTCGGCCTGATCCTGTTCGAGTGGTTCAGCGAACAGGAGAAACAGGCCGGCGCCTAAAAAGGGTATTGCAAAAAGCCGAAACCTTCGGCTAGTATGGATGCCGATGCAACATTGCATCGACGTCGCTCGGACGGTTCCGGGCGCTTACGTGAGACATCCATGACTGACACCCAAACTCCGCGCAGCTTTTCGCGCATCGATCGCCTGCCTCCCTACGTTTTCAATGTCACCGCCGAGCTCAAGCTGGCGGCCCGCCGTCGCGGCGAAGACATCATCGATATGTCGATGGGCAATCCTGACGGCGCCACGCCATCCCACATCGTCGAGAAACTGGTCGATACCGTCCAGCGTCCCGACACGCATGGCTACTCGGCCTCCAAGGGCATACCGCGTCTGCGGCGGGCGATCGCCAAGTGGTACAAGAACCGCTACGAAGTCGAGTTCGATCCCGACTCGGAAGCCATCGTCACCATCGGTTCCAAGGAAGGCCTGGCGCACCTGATGCTGGCCACGCTGGACCAGGGCGACACGGTGCTGGTGCCCAATCCCAGCTACCCGATCCACATCTGGGGCGCGGTGATCGCCGGCGCCAATATCCGCTCGGTGCGCATGACCCCCGGCGTCGATTTCTTCGACGAGCTGGAGCGCGCGGTGCGCGAGAGCTACCCGAAACCGAAGATGATGATACTCGGCTTCCCGTCCAATCCGACCGCGCAGTGCGTGGAGCTGGAATTCTTCGAACGCGTGGTGGCGCTGGCCAAGCAGCACAACATCCTGGTGGTGCACGACCTGGCCTACGCCGACATCACCTTCGACGGCTGGAAAGCGCCGTCCATCATGCAAGTGCCGGGCGCGCGCGAGGTGGCGGTGGAATTCTTCACCATGTCCAAGAGCTACAACATGGCGGGCTGGCGCATCGGCTTCATGGTCGGCAACAAGGAACTGGTGGCGGCGCTGGCGCGCATCAAGAGCTATCACGACTACGGCAGCTTCACGCCGGTGCAGGTGGCGGCGATCGCCGCGCTGGAAGGCGACCAGAGCTGCGTGAGCGAAATCTGCGCGATGTACCAGAGCCGCCGCGACGTGCTGCACAAGGGCTTGTGCGAAGCGGGCTGGCCGGTGGACAAGCCCAAGGCGTCGATGTATATCTGGGCGCGCATCCCCGAGCCGTATCGCCACCTGGGTTCGCTGGAGTTTTCCAAGTTGCTGCTGGCCGAGGCCAAGGTGTGCGTGTCGCCCGGCATCGGCTTCGGCGACTATGGCGATGAGTACGTGCGCTTCGCGCTGATCGAAAACGAAGCCCGCATCCGCCAGGGACTCCGCGGCATCAAGGCCATGTTGCGCAAAGCCGAATAAATCTGCGTGGACTTTACGCCGCATCAAGCGCCTTGCTTGATGCGGCGGCTACTGTGTTCCTGAAATCCTACAGGAGCGTCCATCATGTCTTCCTCGCCCGTCAGCGACAGCACGCGTCGGTTGCTCGACGCCGTAAGGAAACTCGAACTCACCTTGCAATCGGCCGGCTTGCCGCGCGTACTGGCGCGGCTGCCTGTGTGCTGGCTGTGCTGGCACTACTGCCGCACGCTGGACCAGAAGATCGTCCGCATCCAACGCATCTCCGGCAAGTTCGACCAGTGGCTGCCGGCGATCCGCTCCTACGCGAAGGAGGGACCGGCGCAGACCGAGCTGATCGACGTTGACTTCAGCATGCGCGGCGATATCGAGGCCACCAAGAACACCATGTGGGAATTGCGCAGCTACTGCATCGACGTCGGCCGCATGTTCGAGCAGCTGGGCTACCAGTCGCCGGGGCTGCGCCGGCGGCAGGCGCAGTTCCTGCAGATCCTGGAAACCTCCTGCGTCTCGGCCAGCACCATGCAGGCGGCGTTGGCCGAGCATGACAACGCGGTGCTGGACCTGCTGCGCACGCGCCAGATGGAACAGCGCGCTGCCGACGGCGGCGCGCCGGCCGCTTAAAACCCTTCCAGCACCAGCTTGCCCTTGGCGCGGTTGCTTTCGATGAGGGCGTGCGCGCGCTTCAGGTTGGCCGCGTCGATCTTGCCGTAGCGTTCGGCCAGCGTGGTCTTGATGACGCCGGTATCCACCAGCGTCGCCACATCGTTCAGCAGCTGATGCTGCTTCTGCATGTCCGCCGTCTCGAACATCGAGCGGGTGAACATGAACTCCCAATGCAGCGACACGCTCTTGCGCTTGAGCAGGCGCACGTCGATGGCGGCCGGATCATCGATCAGCGCCACCTTGCCTTGCGGCGCGACCAGCTCGGCGATGGCGGCCCAGTGCTGGTCGGTCTGGTTCAGGCTGGCGACGTGGCTGACCGGCGGCAGGCCGAGGCGGGCGATCTCTTCGTTCAGCGGCTTGCTGTGGTCGATGACGTGGTGCGCGCCCAGCTGCCTGACCCAGGCCGCCGTGTCGTCGCGCGAGGCGGTGCCGATCACGGTCAACCCGGTCAGCTGGCGCGCCAGCTGCACCAGGATGGAGCCGACCCCGCCCGCCGCGCCGATCACCAGCAGCGACTGTCCATGCGTGGCGGCCTTGTCGCGGCTGACGCCCAGGCGTTCGAACAGCAGTTCCCAGGCGGTGATGGCGGTCAGCGGCAGCGCGGCGGCCTGGGCGTAATCGAGCTTGGCCGGCTTGTGGCCGACGATGCGCTCGTCCACCAGGTGCAGTTCGCTGTTGGTGCCCGGGCGCATCAGCGCGCCGGCGTACCAGACTTCGTCGCCCGGCTTGAACAGCGTGACGTCGGGGCCGACGGCCTTAACCACGCCGGCCGCGTCCCAGCCGATGACTTTGCTGTCGCCTTCGGCCGGCGCCATGTTGGCGCGGATTTTCACGTCCACCGGATTGACCGAGATGGCCTTGACCTCGACCAGCAGGTCGCGGCCGGTCGCTTGCGGCGCCGGCAGCTCGATATCGATCAGGGCGTCGTCGTGGGTGATGGGGAGGGACTTGCGGTAGGCAACGGCTTTCATGGCATCTTCCGAATGAGTTGGGATGGGCGTATCATCATTTATTTCGTACGGCTGAAAAAGAGGCTGAATAACGAAACACTTTCAAAGGAATGAAGATAGTGCTGCGATTGGATGATTTGAGCGTCTTTGTCCGCACCGCCGACCGGGGCAGCCTGTCGGCCGCCGCGCGCGAGCTGGAGATTTCGCCGGCGCTGGCCAGCGCCGCCGTCAAGCGGCTGGAGGGCGAGCTGGGCTTGCGGCTGTTCGCCCGCACCACGCGCTCGCTGCGATTGACGGAGGAGGGCGAACACTACCTGGGCAACGCCCGCGAGGCGCTGCGCTTGCTGAAGGAAGGCCGCGATGCGCTGATCCAGGGGCAGGAAACGCTGGGCGGCACGCTGAAGATTTCCATGCCGTCCGACCTGGGCCGCAATATGATGGTCGGCTGGCTGGACCAGTTCCAGGCGCTGTATCCCCAGGTCAGCTTCCAGCTCGGCATCAGCGACCGCGTGTCGGACATGTACCGGCAGCCGGTCGACATCGCCATCCGCTACGGGCGGCAGGAGGATTCCGGCCTGGTCGCCTTGCCGCTGGCGCCCGACAACCGCCGCGTGCTGGTGGCGTCGCCCGACTACATCCGCCGGCACGGCAAGTTGAAGGCGCTGGACGAACTGCTGCGCCACAACTGCCTGCGCTTCATGGTGGAGGAGGTGATCCACGACCGCTGGAGTTTCTACCGCGACGCCGCCGCCGGGCCGGTGGCGCTGCACGTCAACGGCAACCGCAGCGCCGACGACGCCGACGTGGTGCGGCGCTGGGCGGTGGCGGGATTGGGCATTGCCTACAAATCGCGGCTGGACGTGGCGGACGATATCCGCAGCGGGCGCCTGCATATCCTGTTGCCGGCCATACTGGGCGAACCGGCGCCACTGAATATGCTGTGCATGCACCGCGCGCAGATCACCCCGACGGTGCTGCAACTGCGGGACTTCCTGCGCGCACGATGCGAGCAGGCCTACGCTTAGAGAATGATTAAAACGCCAAGCCGCCGTTTGCGGCCGGGGCAAATGCGCTTACCATAGCCACAATATTTTCCAGGAGATACTCCGATGACCGAAACCCAGCGCGACATCCTCAGTGCCGGCTTTTCCCTGACCTTGATCGCGCTGGCGGCCTTCGTCATGCATCGCTTTTTCCTGCCGCTGATCTGGGCCGGCATACTGTGCGTGGCGACGTGGCCGCTGTACCAGCGCATACGGGCGCGCTTCGGCCGCCACGACGTGCTGGCCGCCGCCGTGCTGACGCTGATCTGCGCGGCGGTCTTCATCGTGCCGGTATCGCTGGGCGTGGCGCAGGCCGCCAAGCAGGCGCCGGAACTGGCCAACTACATCGTCACCGCCAACACCGACGGCATACCCGTGCCGGCCTTCGTGCTGCACCTGCCGATGGTCGGCGAGTGGATCAGCGACTGGTGGCAAGCCACGCTGAGCCAGCCGCATGGCTTGTCGCACCTGCTGTCCGAACGCGAGATCAACGGCCTGCACTCGGCCAGCGACATGATCAAGGTGGCCGGCGTGGGCTTTATGCACCGCCTGGTCGACTTTGGCCTGGCCTTCCTGTGCCTGTTCTTCTTCTACAAGGACGGCGAGGCGCTGAACCGGCAGATAGCCGCCATCGGCAGCCACTGCCTCAGCGAGCAGCGCTGGGCGCGCTATGCGGAAAAAATCCCGACGGCGATCCGCGCCACCGTCAACGGCCTGGTGCTGGTCGGCCTGGCGGAAGGCGTGTTGATCGGTATCGGTTACGCGTTCGCAGGCCTGCCGTCCCCCGCTCTGTGGGCGGCGGTGACGGGCATCCTGGCGATCATTCCATTCGGTGCGCCGATCGCGTTTGTCAGCGCGGCGGCGGTGCTGGCGTTCAATGGCGCGGTACCGGCCGCCATCGCGGTGGCGGTGTGGGGTACCATCGTGCTGTTCGTGGCGGACCACTTCGTACGGCCCGGCATGATCGGCAACGCCACGCGGCTGCCGTTCCTGGCCGTACTGTTCGGCATACTGGGCGGGGTCGAAACCCTGGGCCTGGTCGGACTGTTTATTGGTCCGGTCGTGATGGTGTTGTTTGTGACGCTGTGGTACGAGGCGAATCTGTTTGATGACGGTTCGCCAGTTGCCAAACCCAGGTGAGGAGCGCGAGCGAGGTCGCGGCGTCGGCCGGCCTGTCTTGCGACTGGATCGGGCAACTGGCACCGGCAACCATTAGTGCGCCTTCGACAGGATCAACAACCAGCGGCGGAACATCAGCACTTCCAGATGGCCTGCCTGGACGCCGGTGTCGCATTCCATGATGGGGTTGACCGCGTAGTAGCGCTTGCGGAAGTCACGGCAGACCAGCAACTCACGTTTGCCCATGCGCACCAGGAAAGAGGTAGGCATATATTCCAGACCGAAGCGGGAACCAAAGCTGCTGTGCAGTGTAGTCATGACGTTTCCTTTTGGAGGAGTAGTGTTTATCGAGGAGTTCAGAATAGCATAAGTACTGTATGAATAAACAGGTACTGTGTAAATAAACAGTAAATTCGCTATTTCGTGGTTTTTACGCCAACTTGATCGGCCACGGGCCTTGGAGCACCAAATTTTCAACAAATTCGTACGTTTCATCGAAGCAAGACTCTCTCCCGGCGGCGAATTCGGCCTGCACCTGACCTTGGGCCTGGCGCTGCTGCTGGTCTCGGGCGCGGTCTTCGGCGACCTGGCCGAGGATGTGATGGGCAAGGAAGCGATCACCGTGCTGGACCTGCAAGTGGCGCACTGGTTCCATGCCCACGCCTTCGAACCGCTGACCAGCTTCATGCTGGGCGTGTCGTGGCTGCACACGGGCGTCGGCATGGCGGCGATGGTGGCGGCGCTGGGCTGGCACTTCTGGCGCGTCAAGGCGCGCTACTGGCTGTTGGCGCTGCTGGTGGCCGTGCCCACCGGCGCGGCCCTGAACGTGGCGCTGAAGTACTACTTCCAGCGCACCCGGCCGGTATTCGACGATCCGCTGGTGACGCTGGCGACGTACAGCTTCCCCAGCGGCCACGCGGCGGCGTCGACGGTGTTCTACGGCCTGCTGGCGAGCTACCTGGTGATCGCCCGCCCGCACTGGCATGTGCGCTTGGGAACGGCCGTCGGCTGCAGCTTGATGGTATTGTTGGTGGCGTTCAGCCGGGTCTACCTGGGCGCGCACTTCATGAGCGACGTGCTGGCGGGGATGGCCGAGAGCGTGGCGTGGCTGGCAATCTGCATCACGGCGATCTCGACACTGCGTCGGCGCCGCGAAGGCAGAACCGTATAAACTATTTTCAGGAGAACGCGCTGGACAGCATCATCGTTATCGTCAACGCCGGCGCAGGGCTGGGCTATTGCGGCGGCTGGGTCGCCGCGCTGGAAGAGAAGTTTCGCAGCCACGGCGTCGAGGCCGACATCACGCTGGCCAAGAGCGGCGCCGAGATGATCGCGCGCGCCGAGCAGGCGCTGGCCGACGGCGCGCCCGTCGTGGTGGCGGGCGGCGGCGACGGCACCATCAACGCGGTGGCCTCGGTGCTGGTGGGCAGCGCCACGCGGCTGGGCGTGCTGCCGCTGGGCACGCTGAATCATTTCGCCAAGGATTTGAAGATCCCGCTGGACCTGGACCAGGCCGTCGCCAACGTGGTGCAGGGCAGGGTGTGCCAGGTGGACGTGGGCGAGGTCAACGGCCGCATCTTCCTCAACAACTCCGGCCTGGGCATTTATCCCGACATCGTACGCGACCGCGAACAGCAGCAGCGCCACCTGGGGCGCGGCAAATGGCCGGCGTTCGGGCGCGCGCTGTTCGCGGCGCTGCGGCGCTTTCCCTTCATGAGCGTGCGGCTCAAGATCAACGGCGAAGACCATCTGCGGCGCACGCCCTTCGTCTTCATCGGCAACAACGAATACCTGCAGGGCCTGACGCTGGGCGCGCGCGAGCGGCTCGACAGCGGCAAGCTGTGCCTGTATGTGGCGCAGAAGCCGACCCGGCTCGGCCTGCTGCGCTACGGCATGCATGCGCTGTTCGGCAAGCTGGGGGAGGCGCGCGACTTCGACGTGTTGTCGGCGTCGGAGCTGGTGATCGAAACACGGCATCATCACATGCGCGTCGCCACCGACGGCGAGGTGACGCTGATGAAGCCGCCGCTGTGCTACCGCTCGCGGGCGGCGGCCTTGCATGTCATCGTTCCGGCCTAGGAGGGCCCCATGCGCACCATCGTTCATTTATCCGACCTGCATTTCGGCCGCGTCGACCACCAGCTGTTGCGGCCGTTGCAGGAGCTGGTCGCCAGGCTGGCGCCGGACGTGGTGGTGGTGTCCGGCGACCTGACGCAGCGCGCCAAGACCGAGGAGTTCAAGGCGGCACGGGCTTTTCTGGATACCTTGCCGGGGCCGCAGATCGTGGTGCCGGGCAATCACGACATCCCGCTGTACAACGTCGCCAGCCGCTTCCTGGCGCCGCTGCGCAAGTACACGCGCTACGTCACGCTGGACCTGACGCCGGAGTATGTGGACGACGAGATCGCCGTGCTGGGCATCAACACCGCGCGCTCGCTGACGTTCAAGGATGGCCGCATCAACCGCGAGCAGATCGCGCAGATACGCCACCGCATGGGCGCGGTCGATCCGCACCTGACGCGCATCATCGTCACCCACCATCCCTTCGATTTGCCGGACTCGTTCGACAAGGACGACCTGGTCGACCGCGCGCCGCTGGCGATGCGGGCGTTTGCCGAGTGCGGTGTGGATTTGCTGCTGGCCGGGCATATGCATGTCAGCCACGCGCACAACACGGCCGAGCGCTACGAGATCAGCGGCTATGCGGCGCTGATGGTGCAGGCTGGCACGGCCACGTCCACGCGCGGGCGCGGCGAGTCGAATTCCTTCAACGTCATCGACGTCGAGCACGACCGGGTCGAAGTGCACCGCTACAGCTGGGTGGACGGCACCGGCAGCTTCGAGCTGGCCCACACCGAGCGCTTCCAGCGCAGCGGCGGCACCTGGTCGCTGACGGCCGCGGCATGACTAACCGTGGGGTCAAGTCTACCGTGGGGTCAAGTCTGACATTTGGACACGAGCTCAACTGTAGCAACAGCTACAGTTGAGCTCGTGTCCAAATGTCAGACTTGACCCCACCGATTTTTAGAGCCAGTAGTTCATGAAGCGGGCGGCGAATTCGCGCAGGCGGTCGGCCCACGGGCGGTGGCGCCACGCTTCCGGCGTGATCCGCACCGAGTCGCGCAAGTCTTCCTGGAAGGCCTTCTCCATCTCGGTGCCGAACACCTCGCCCATCACCACCACGTTCAGCTCGCTGTTGTGCAGGAAGCTGCGGGTGTCGATGTTGGTCGATCCCACCGTCGACCAGTTGCCGTCGATGACGGCGGTCTTGGCGTGCAGTACGGCCAGCTTCAACTGGTGGATCTGCACGCCGCTGTCGAGCAGGTCGTCGTAGAAGGCATGGCCGGCGTAGAACACCAGCCCGCTGTCCGACACGCCCGGCAGCACGATCTTCACGTCCACGCCGCGCCGCGCGGCCGCCATCAGCGCGTCCACCGTCTGCCGGTCCGGCACGAAGTAGGCGGAGGTGATGTGGATGCTTTTTTTCGCCTCCTGGATCGCCAGGTTGTAGGCCTTGTAGATTTCGAACTTGCCGCCGGGCTCGCTGCCCAGCACGCGCACCACCTTGTCGCCGGCGATCACCGGCTTGGGGAAGTAGTCGGCCGCCGGCAGGTCGTCCTTGTCCTGCGTGGCCCACTGGCGCACGAACAGCCACTGGAAGGCCTGCACCGCCGGCCCTTCGATCTTGATGTGGGTGTCGCGCCAGCCCACCTGCGACTTGTCGGTGGGCCGGGCCGCGGAGCGGAACAGCGAGCTCTTGGCGTAGGTGGCGCTGATGTTGATGCCGCCGGTGAAGGCGGTGGCGCCGTCGACGATCAGCACCTTGCGGTGATCGCGGCTGTTGAGCTTCCAGCTTTCGCCGCTCAGCTTGGCCGGATTGACCGGGTTGAATTCCACCAGCCGGATGCCGGCCTTGCGCATGCGCTCGAAGAACGCGGCCGGCACGCCGATCGTGCCGACGCTGTCGTACAGGATGTTGACCGTCACGCCTTGCTGCTGCTTCTCGATCAGCGCGTCGGCGAACTTCAGGCCCAGCTCATCCTGGTCGAAGATATAGGTTTCCAGGTTGATGCTGCTGCGCGCGCCGTTGATGGCCTTGAGCATCTCGGCCATGGTTTGCGGGCCGTCGAACAGCAGCGTGCACTTGTTGCCGGCGATCAGGGGCACGCCGGTGGCCGCCTCCTCCAGCGCGGCCTGCGCCTGCAAGTCCAGCGATCCCTTGGGCCAGCGCTTGGCCAGCAGCGCCCGCGTGCGCGCCTCGCCGATGGCGCCGTTGGCGCCCTGGACGCTGGGCGTGGCGGCCGGGTCGAGCTTGCCGCTCATCGCGGTCACGTCGGGCAGCGACGCGCACGCGCCCAGCAGCCCCCAACACATCAAGGCCGGGGATAGCCAGTAGCGCATGCGGGTAATGTTCATCTGTGTGCCTTATCGTTGGACTTCGATTCATCGGCCAGCGCCTGGGGCGCGGCCTCTTCCGCGGCGGAGCCGAAGAAGAACGAGATGGGTCCCTGGCGGAACCGGCGCCCCAGCGCCTTGAGCAACTGCCAGCCGTGCTTGAAATGCACCTGGCGCGAGCGCAGCGCCACCCACAGCGCCAGTCCGAAGCTGACCAGCAGGTTGACCGTGCCGATCAGCAGGAAACCGGCCACCGAGGTCGCCACCAGTTGCCAACTGACATTGTGATCGAGTCCGACCATGGCTGTCGCAAAGTTGGCGGACGAGAAAGTGACGTGGCGGATATCCAGCGGCATGCCCAGCAAAAAGCCCAGCAGCGGCATCACGCCGAGCAGGATGCCGAAGAAGAAGTTCCCCATCAGCCCGCCCAGATTGTTTTCCATGTACACGCCCAGCCGGTCCAGGCGCTCCTGCCCCAGCAGCCAGCGCAGGCCGCGCAGCTGCGCGATGCGCTGCGCCCAGCGGGTGTACAGCGCCTTGTTGTCGTAGTAGCCGGAAATCAGGCCGGCCACGAACAGGCAGACGCCGGCGATGGCGGCGTAGATCAGCGTCGGCGCGTGGAAGGGGTCGATGTCGTGCAGCAGGTGCATGGCCTTGTCCGGCGACACCAGGTGGTGGCCGGTGATCAGCGGCCAGGCCATGGCGATCAGCCACGCGGTCGGGATGGCGGTGGCCAGGTTGCCCAGCACCGCCATGTTCTGCGTGCGTATCACCTTGTTGCACAGCTCGGCCATGCTGTCGAGGTCGATGTTGCGGCCATCCTTGCTGTGCAGGCCGGCCGCGATGCGCGAGGCCGTCATCGCCGGCTGCTTGGTGGCGACGGTGAAGTGCAGCAGGTGGATGAACATGAAGCCCAGCGAATAGTTCATGCTGAACAGGAAGGCTTCGACCAGCGGCGCGGCGCGCAGGTAGGACATCAGGATCTTGAACAGCGCCATGAAGCCGATCACCAGGCCGGCGCCGGCCGAGGACACGAACATGCCGCCCAGCTCCTTGCGGTGGTCGGCCACGTAGTGCTCGCCGGTGTGGCTGGCGTTCTCGGTGACGTTGCGCGCCAACAGGTCGATGTTGTCGCGCATCAGGTCGCGCACCATGTACTTGTTGTTGTGCGCCTCGATCAGTTCCAGCGCCAGGCCGATGGCGGCGCCGCGGCGCGGGCTGGGCGGGCCTTCCTGCTGGTGCGGCGCGTGGCCGGCGTCGACCGGCTGGATCTCGGCCGGCGCTGCCTGCAGCTCGCCGCTGACGTCGACCAGGAACAGCAGCTTGCGCAGCCGGTCTATGCTCTGCGTCAGCGTCACCAGCAGATAGGTCAGGGCGATGCTGGTGCCCTGGCTCAAGGCCTTCTTGCGGATCTTGGCGACCACGGCGTCGCACTGGTCCAGCATCACCAGCAGGTGGCGCGCGTCTTCCGGCGCGGCCTGCTCGCCGCCCAGCATGCGCTGGTAGTGGTCGAGATAGGCGTTGACCTCGAAGTTCTGCACCATGAAGGGCGATTCGTAGGTTTCCATCTCGGTGTGGAAATTGGTCAGCGTCGGTTCCAGGCCGATGGCGCACACGCGGTAGGACAGCGTGCGTATCGCTTCCAGCAGGCCGGGCAGCATGAGGTTCGGGCCGGCGGGCGCGTCGTTGACCACGTCCAGCAGGGCCAGCCAGTCGGCGGCCGGCACGGCGGCGATCCACAGGTAGTCGGTGCGGCGGTAGACCACGCGGTCGAGCGCGTCGCTGAGGTAGTCGTCGCCCAGCGCGGGCGGCAGGATGCGGTAGGCGATGCGCCGCTTGAGTTCGGTGAAGAAGCCGTCGTTCGACAGCACGCCGATCTCGGTGTACAGGCTGGCGTGGCGGCGGCTGGCGAGCAGCTTGCGGGCGTAGTGGTGCAGGGCCAGCGCGTGGGCGGGATTGCCGCGCAGTAGCTGGCACAGGGTGCGCACATTGGCCGTGGCGCGGGCGCCGTCGGTGGCGCGCGCGGGACGCAGGGTATCGAACAGCTCGACCATCAGGCCGATGTCATTGCTGTCTGCGTCTATGCGTTCGAGGATGTCTAGCATGCATAAGGCGGGCGGACCGCGTAGGACAAAAACGCAGTATAGACGTATAAGTCTGCCAAGTATGTACGCTGGCGTACATACTATATCCACGAGGAAACTTGCATGCGGACCGGGTAAGAGATTTCCTACATCGACACGGCCGCGCCGGCAGGGGGAAACGTGGTCGTCCGCACAGAAGCGCGGCGCTGTCCGTCCTACGATGGAGCCATCCTTACACCAGACGCTTTTACATCATGAAACCGACCACGCTCGCACTGGCCCTGATTGCACCACTGACCGCCTGGGGGCAGCAGGCGCCCACCGCCGCGCAGGTGTACGGCCTGCTCGACGCCGGCGTTGTGGCCGAGCGCGGCTGCCAGGGCGCCTGCGCGCGCACCCGCGTCGACAGCGGCGTCGCCTCCGGCTCCCGGCTGGGCGTGCGCGGCCGCGAGGACCTGGGCGGCGGCACGGCGGCGGTCTACACGCTGGAGGCGGGCGTGCTCAACGATACCGGCGCCTCCGACCCGAACAACAAGCTGTTCGGCCGCCAGGCCTACGTCGGGCTGGACGGGCCGCTGGGCGCGGTCACGCTGGGCCGGCAGTACAACCTGGTCTACGAAACGCTGACCGACGTGGCCGATCCCTTCCACGGCGGCATGGCCGGCAGCGCCGCCAACCTGGTCGGCTACAGCGTCAAGCGCTACGACAACACCATCAAGTACCAGTCGCCGCGCAGCAGGGGCGGCTGGACCGGCGCGGCCATCTACAGCTACGGCGAATCGCCGTACAACAGCAAGGTCAACCGTGCTTACGGCGCCACCATCGGCTATGCCCATGGCGCCGCCACGCTGCGCATCACGCACCAGCGCAAGGACAATCTGCTGGACGCCACCGGCACCACGCCGGCGGTCGACCAGTCGGCCCGCAACACGCTGGTGGCCGCCAACATCGACTTCGGCCGCTTCGTCGGCTATGCCGCCTACGGCCACAGCAGGGGCGACGGCAGTTCGCCGTGGGACATGTCCAACCCCTATGGCGCGGTGGCGCAGAGCACGCCGTCCAACAACAGCCGCGACGTGCTGGTCGGCGTCGCCGTGCCGATGGGCGCCACCACCTGGCTGGCGTCCTACATCCGCAAGGACGACCGCGGCGGCGCCAACCGCGACGCCAGCCAGATCGCCGTCGGCGCGAGCTATGCGCTGTCCAAACGCAGCGATGTGTACGCCTCCTTCGCCAAGATCCAGAACCGCAACGGCGCCGGCTACACGGTCGGCAACGCCAGCAGCGCCGGCCACGGCGACCGCGCCATCAACATCGGGGTGCGCCACGCGTTCTGATCCGTGCTAAATTGCTCGTTTTAGCACTCACCAGGAACGAGCATGTATCTGACTTACTTCAACGGCAGCTGGTCTGAAGGTAACACCCCCTTGTTTGGCGCGATGGACCACAGTGTGTGGCTCGGCTCGTCCGTGTTCGACGGCGCGCGCTCGCTGCGCGGCCACATGCCCGACCTGCGCCTGCACCTGCAGCGCGTAATCACCTCGTCCGAGCGCCTGGGCCTGGTGTGCCCGCTGAGCGTCGACGAGATGGAAAAGCTGGTGCGCGAGGGCGTGGCCAAGTTCCCGGCCGACGCCGAGCTGTACATCCGTCCGCTGGTGTTCGGCACCGACGGCCTGCTGGTGCCGGTGCCGGAAAAGAGCGCGTTCGCGCTGACGCTGTTCGATGCGCCCATGCCCGCCTTCACCGGCTTCTCGGCCTGCCTGACGGCGCTGCGCCGCCCGGACCCGTCGATGGCGCCGACCGACGCCAAGGCCTCGGCCCTGTACGCCAACACCAGCAAGGCCATCCGTGAAGCCCAGCAGCGCGGCTACGACAACGCGGTGGTGTGCGACAACGCCGGCAATGTCGCCGAGTTCGCTTCCGCCAATCTGTTCCTGGTCACGCCGGAAGGCAAGGTGGTGACGCCGGTGGCCAATGGCACCTTCCTGTCCGGCATCACCCGCGCGCGTGTGATCGCCTTGCTGGCGCAAGAGGGCATCGTCGTCGAGGAACGCTCGGTGCGTCCCGAGGAACTGCAGACGGCGATCGAGATCTTCAACACCGGCAATTACGGCAAGGTCACGCCGTGCATACGCTACGAGGCGCGCAGCCTGCCGGTGGGCCCGATCGCCACGCTGGCCTTCCAGCGCTACATGGCGTTCTGCGACAGCGAGTAATCAGTTGGGCTTGGCCGGGCAGCTGGCGCCCAGCCAGCGTCCGGTCGATTCCACCTGCACGTTCTGCGGCTTGCCGCCGGCTTCGCTGCTGACGTTCATATTCATCACATAGCTGCTGTCGCCGTTGAAGCGCAGCGTGCCGGTGCCGCTGGAGGCCGGCTCGGTGCAGCTGAACGAGATGTTCATGCCGCCCGCCACCGGCTCGCTCTTCGACGTGCACTTGCCTTTCTGATTCATCGGCAATTCCTTCTTGGCCACCATCTCGGGCGTGACGCAGGCGGTGATGACCATGCCGCCGTCGGCGCCGGCCTTGGGCAGCGAGGCGCCGTTCTGCTTCATCATCGCCTCGATCTGCGCGCGCTGCTCGGGCGGCATATTGGCCAGCTGCTTGAGCGCCATGCCCATGGCCTGGTCGGTCTGGGCATTGCCGGTCTTGACCTTGTTGCTCAGCTCCCACAGGCCGGGCTTGATGGTCTGGGCGGAGGCTTGCACTGCGGCCAGCATGGCCAGCGACACTATCAGTCGTTTCATGTGATCTCCAGGAAAAGAAAAACGGCGCGCCACCGTCAAGTGGAGCGCCGCTTCAGAGGGGCTTGCAGAGTGGGCGCTACACGCCGCGTCCGCTAATCAGGCGCAGCAGCACCATGATGATAGCAACAACCAGCAGGATGTGGATAAATCCGCCGATGGTGTACGAAGTGACCAGGCCCAGCAGCCACAGGATAAGCAAAACTACAGCGATGGTATAGAGCATGACTCTCTCCTCAGGTTGTTATGCGATGCCCACGGTGGACATCGAAAGCGATTGCGAACGTTTGATTATGTTGTCGTGTTCGTGTATCTGGCTTCCATTATCTGCAATGCCGGCTTGCTTCTCTGTACGCTGGCGTACTTAAATGGAACGCAGTTGGCCGTTGACAATCTTGACCTGGTCGCCTTCGCGCCATTGCGGCTGCGACGACTGGTGCAGCACGCGCTTCTTGCCATTGTCCATGCGCACCGTGATCTCCCAGCTGTGCGTGGTTTTCATATTGCCCTCGACCTGGTTGCCGGCCACGGCGCCGCCGACCGCACCGGCCACGGTGGCCAGTTGACGGCCGTGGCCGCTGCCGACCTGGTTGCCCAGCAGGCCGCCCAGGATGGCGCCGCCGGCCGCGCCGACACCGCTACCCTGGCCGCGATGTTCGATCGAACGCACCGACTGCACCACGCCGCAGCTGGTGCAGACGGCCGGGCCCTGTTGGGCGACCTGTTCCTGTTGCTGCGCTTGTTGCTGCTGCGTCGGATACTGGCCCTGTGCCGGCGCCGCGTTGTTGGCGTAGCCGCCCGCGGCTTGCGTCGGCAGCGCTTGCTGCTCGGCCGGCGGCACCGACGACAGCTGGCCCGGCATCGGTGCGGCGCCCGGCACGGTGGCGCTGGAGTTGGGCAGCCAGCCCATGATGGCGGCGCTGCCGACGCCGCAGAACAGCACCACCGCGACGGCGGCGATGACCATGATCGGATGCAGCGTAGGCTTGGTGGAGGTTGGGGTGTCCATGGGATGTCCTTTTATTTTGGTTAAAGTAGTGCATTACGAGGCAGATTTTCACTCAAGACATGTTCTGCTTCCGTGCGTGAGCGTACATACAGCGCAAATCGTTGCCAGTAGGCTGATTCCATGCATACCTATCCCTCATCACAAACCGAAGAAGACAGAGCACAGCCCCGGCCTGTGCTGAACCGCCTGCTGGCCAGCCTGCCCGAAGAAGAGCAGGGCGAGCTGCTGGCCCTGTGCGACACGGTCAGGGTGGAGGTCGGCGACGTGCTGTACGAGCCGGGCCAGACCATCCGCCACATCTACTTTCCGGTCGACAGCCTGATCTCGCTGCTGGCGGTGGCCGAAGGCCGCATGACGCTGGAGGTGGGCTCGGTGGGGCAGGAGGGCATGATAGGCGCGTCGGTGGCGCTGGGGCACAAGCAGGCGCAGGTGCGCGCGGTGGTGCAGCGCGCCGGCCGCGCCAGCCGCGTCGACGCCGCCGCTTTCTGCGCCGAGTTCCGCCGCCATCCGTCGCTGCAGCGCCTGCTGTACCGCTACACCGACACCCTGCTGGCGCAGGCGATCCAGATCGCCGTGTGCAGCCGCTTCCATGTGCTGGAGGCGCGGCTGGCGCGTTCGCTGTTGATCACGCGCGACCGCCTGCAATCGGAAAAATTCCACCTGACCCACGAGTTCCTCGCGCACGCGCTGGGCGTGCGGCGGGTCGGCGTCACCAAGGCCGCCAGCGCGCTGCAGCAGCAAAAGCTCATCAGCTACAGCCGCGGCAATATCGAGATCCTCGACTCGGCCGGGCTGGAAGCCGTGTCCTGCCGCTGCTATGAGCTGGTCAAGGACAACGGCGCCATCGGCATGGCCAATGTGTTCCTGTAAAAAATATAAACAGTATAAATAAGCGGATAAAAAAAGCCCGGCGCGCAGCCGGGCTTTTTTCATGGGGCTGGCGATCAGCGCGGTGGCTTGCTGACCTGGTTGCCGATCACGCCGCCCACTGCCGCGCCGCCGACGGTGCCGACAGGGCTGCCGCCAGTCAATACCGAGCCGGCCACGGCGCCGACGCCCGCGCCGACGGCGGTGTTACGGTCCTGGTTCGACATGCCTGCGCAAGCGCTCAGGCCCAGGGTGGCCGCCAGGATGGCGGCGGTGGATACGAGTTGTTTGACGTTCTTCATGGTCTACTCCTTACTGGCTGATTAAGGCGCGGCAGAGAGCGCCAGCACCAATGACTACAGAGTACGCAAGTCCCCGTCCCATCTCCGTTCGACAACGCACATAGAGCCCAAGTCGGTTTTAATGCTTGACCGGCGGTTTCGGCGCCAGCGTCTTGCCCGGCGCCGGTGCGACCGGCTTGCCGCCTTGCTGCGCCAGCAAGGTGGCGCAGCCGGTGGTTTCGCCGGGGCCGGCGTTGATCAGCGGCAGGATGGCCGCCACCGGCGCCACCACGGCCAGCGCCAGCGCGCCGCCGGCGCGCAAGGCCAGCACGCCCTTGTCGATGCTGACGTCCGGATCCTTGAAGGTGCCGCGCACATAGATCGGCGCCCGCAGCGAGATCACCCGCAAACCCTTGGCGTCGGGGCGCAGCGTCAAGTCCAGCTTTTCGTTGCCCAGGTTGACCGTGCCGGCGATGTCGATCTTGGCGTCCGAGGTGTCGACCACGAACAGGCGCGATTGCATCAGGCCGTTGGTGACGCCGAAGTCCGTGACCATGCAGTTGAGCTTGACCTGCTTGTCGCCCACCAGCTTGGTCAGCACCACGTTGCCGATGTTCAGGCCCATCTCTTCCAGCAGCAGCTTGCTGACGCTGCCTTCGTTGATCACGCCCTTCAATTCGCCGTTCGACGAACCGAGCAGGCTGGCCACCGAGTTGCCGGTGGCCGACAGCGAGATGTCGGCGTTGACTTCGCCCACCGTGGCCTGCATTTCCTCGATGCGCGGGAACAGCTGCTTGAGCTTGAGATGGCGCGCGCCGGCCTTGAGTTCGGCGCGGATGGCGTTGGGGTTGAGCTTGCCGCTGCCGTCGAGCATGACGTTGGAGGTGAAGCGGCCGCCGGCGATGTCGAAGTTCATCGGCTTGAGCGTCAGCACGCCGTCCTGCATGCCGATCCGGGTGTCGAGCTTGGAGATCGGCAAATCCTTGTCGCGCGTGATGCGCTGGGCCTGGAAGCCGACGTCGGCGTCCAGCGCGGTCCAGCGCTCGGTCTTGAAGGTTTCCACCGGCAGCACCTTGTCGCCGGGCTGCACCGGCTCCACGCCGCGCGCTTCCTTGGCGGCGTTGGAGTCGGCGCCGATCAGCGGGCCAAGGTCGGAGAATTGCAGCAGCTTCGATTGCACCGCGCCCGTCAGCAATGGACGCGGCAGCGACTGGCCATAGCGGTACTCGAGCTTGCCGCCGATGTCGGAATTGCCGACGCGGCCGGTGAACTGGTCGTACACCCAGCGGCTGGCGTTGCCGCCCAGGTTGCCCGTCAGATGGCCTTCGGTGGCGAAGGCCGGGGTTTCCGGCAGCAGCACGCCGGTAAGGCCGTACAGCCGCGCCATGCTGGGGCCGGACAGCTTGAGCCGCATGTCGAGCGCGGTCAGCGAGGACGGCTTGGTCAGCGTGCCGACCACCGCGATGCGGGTGCCGCCGACGTTGATGTCGGCCGCCAGCGGGTAGGGCGTCGATTGCTGTTGCAGCGACAGCACGGCGCCGGCCTTGCCGCCGCCGCTGACGGTCTGGCGGTTCCACTTGCCGTTGACCTTCCACGCCACGCCGTAGGTCGGATCGGCGTTCAGCGTGTCGACCTCGGCCACGGCGTCCACATGCGTGAGCGCATCGAGGTAGTGCACCGTGCCCTTGGTGAACACCACGCGCTGCAGGTCCAGCTTCCACGGCGACGGTTTGTCGGCCTGCTTGAAGGTCCAGTTGTTGCGGCCGTCGCCGTCGCGCTGCAGCAGCACCACCGGCGCATCGAAGCGCAGCACCGGGATGCTGATCTTGTGCTCCAGCAGCGGCAGCAGGTCGATCGAGAAGGCGAACTGGCCGACGCTGGCCATTTCCTGCTGCGCCTGGATACCCGCTGGA
Source organism: Duganella sp. HH101 (assembly GCF_001758795.1). Classification (NCBI taxonomy): domain Bacteria; kingdom Pseudomonadati; phylum Pseudomonadota; class Betaproteobacteria; order Burkholderiales; family Oxalobacteraceae; genus Duganella; species Duganella sp. HH101. The sequence goes on from NZ_LRON01000027.1 coordinate 61,875, forward strand.
TTGCCGACATGGACATCGTGCGCCACCAAGTGGGGCAGCGGCAGGTAGTCGCTCCAGGTGCGGTCGGCGTCGCTGCGGCCCTGGCGCTCCCAGGTCAGCGACAGGTCGCCGCGGATGGCGAACGGCCGGTCGATGGCTTCGCTGACTTTTTCATTGAGCCACGGGCGGGCGCGGTTCCAGTCGTAGTTCATCAGGACGATCACGGCGGCGGTGGGCACGGCGATCAGCACGCCGGCGACGGCGAGGGCGATACGGGTGCGGCGGGGCAGGGACATGGCTGGCCTTTCTTCTTATTGGAATGACGGTATTTTACTAGGCTACACCGGCGCGCACGCCGCACGGGTGCGCTGGCGCACAAAGGCCGGCATGGCCGGCGCGGAATGTGCGGCACCGTACTGAAGCTGCGGCGGCATCGGCCTATAACGTCAACCTACCGCATGACTTTTAAGGAGAAGAATAATGAATACGACCCAACACCACCTCGCCGCACTGTGCGCGATTGCCGCCTTGCTGGGCCTGAGCGCCTGCGCCAGCAACAAGACGCCGGCCACCGCCGACGTCGCCGTCTCGCGTGCCGCGGTGGCCAACGCCACCAGCGCCGGCGCCGCCGACCTGGCCCCGGCCGAGATGCAATCTGCGCGCGACAAGCTGATGCGCGCCAACCAGGCGCTGGCCGCCAAGGATTACAAGACCGCGCAAGACCTGGCCAACCAGGCTTCGGCCGATGCACAACTGGCGCAGAGCAAGGCCAGCTCGGCCAAGGCCACCACGGCCGCCGACGAGCTGCAGCAAAGCATACGCACGCTGCGCGAAGAATTGAACCGCAGCACCAACACTACCCAATAATAAGGAGCTCACCATGAACCCACTGCGCATCAAACAAATGAAACTCATCCCGCTCGCCTTCGCAATGTCGATGATGTTCGCCGCCTGCAGCACCACGCCGACCACCACCAGCCTGCTCGACCAGACCCGCGGCGACTTCGTGGCGGCGCAAAGCAATCCTTCGGTGGCCGCCAACGCGCCGCTGGAATTCAAGGCCGCCGCCGACGCGCTGGACCGCGCCAACGCCGCCGCCGCGAAGAAGGACAGCCTGGACGAGATCGACAAGCTGGCCTATATCGCCAAGCAGAAGATCGCCACCGCGCAGGAAGTGGCCAAGGGCAAGCGCGCCGAGGCTGACATCGCCAACGCCGGCCGCCAGCGCGACGAGATCCGCCTGGAAGCCCGCACCGCCGAAGCCAACAAGGCCCGCATGAGCGCCGACCAGGCCAAGGCGCAAGCGAATATGGCCAAGGCCGATGCCGACGCCGCGCGCGCCCAGGCCGACGCCGCCGCCAACAGCGCCCGCGACGAAGCGGCCAAGAACGCCGCCCTGCAACAGCAGCTGGCCGACCTGCAAGCCAAGCAGACCGACCGCGGCCTCGTCGTCACGCTGAGCGATGTGCTGTTCAATGTCGACCGCGCCGAGCTCAGCGCCGAAGGCATGCGCACCGCGCAAAAGCTGGCCGACGTGCTGATGCAAGACCCGCAGCGCGCCGTGCTGATCGAAGGTTTCACCGACAGTACCGGTACCGCCTCGCACAACCTGGAGCTGTCGCAGCGCCGCGCCGAATCGGTGCGTAACGCCCTGATCGGCATGGGCGTGAAGGCCGACAAGATCGCTACCCGCGGCTATGGCGAAGCCTTCCCGGTCGCCAGCAATACGGACGCCGGCAGCCGCCAGCTGAACCGCCGCGTCGAGATCGTGCTGTCGCAGAACGGCGCGCCGATCGCCACCCGTCACTAAACTTCAAGGAAGAACATCATGGCAGAATCCAACCCCACCGGCATCGACAAAGAGGCTATCCGCGCAGCGGCGCGCAATCTGCAGGATGGCCCGGTCACGGCAGGCTACCAGGGCGACCGTCAGGCCGTCGTCAAGATGCTCAACGATGCGCTGGCGACCGAGCTGGTCTGCATCCTGCGCTACAAGCGGCACTACTACACGGTCAGCGGCCGCGACAACGGCCCGATCAAGGCCGAGTTCCTCGAACACGCGATGCAGGAACAGGAACACGCCGATTGGCTGGCCGAGCGTATCATTCAATTGAACGGCCAGCCTGATTTCAATCCGGCAACATTGCTCGCACGTAGCCATGCCGAGTATGATGCATCTGACGATGTGCAATCGATGATCAAGGCCAACCTGATCGCCGAGCGCGTCGCCATCGAATCCTACCGCCAGATGATCGAGCAGATCGGCACGACCGATCCGACCACGCGCCATCTGTTGATCAAGATCATGGCGGTGGAAGAAGAACACGCAGACGATATGCGCGATTTGCTGGATTAATGCATAGTTGGTATTTTGCTGTACAGTTTTCACCTCACACAACCATAACAGGAGCTCCATCATGCTGGAACAAAACATCAGTACCGTGAATAACGACGTGAAAACTCTGGTTAAAGATGCGCAGGCATTGTTCACCGCCGCCACCGCGCTGACCGGCGAAAAGGCCGAGGAACTGCGCGGCCGCGGCATGCGCGCGCTCGACACCGCGCTGGCCAAGGCCCACGAGGCGCAGCAGAGCGCCGTCGCCGCCAGCAAGGAAATGGCCAAGCAGGCCGACGTCTACGTCAAGGAAAACCCGTGGCGTTCGATCGCCGCGGCGGCCGGCGTGGGCCTGCTGATCGGCGTCATCATCGGCCGCAAGTAAGCCATCGTGTCCGATGAGATGAACCGTCCGCCGGGGCTGATCGCCTCGCTGGGCAATATCACCCGCAACGGCATCGGCCTGGTGCTGACGCGGCTGGAGCTGGCCGCGCTGGAACTGTCGCAGGTGCGCAATCACCTGCTGCAGCTGGTGCTGGTGTTCGCGCTGGCCGTGGTGGCGGGCTGCTTCGCGCTGGCCTATGGCACGGTGACGATCGCCTACCTGGCCTGGGATGTGATGGGCTGGAAGATCCTGCCGCTGATCACCGGCGTGTTCCTGCTGATCGCCGTCGGCCTGATGCTGTATGCGCGCGGCCTGATACGCAGCGGCAAACTGTCGATGCCGGCGACCATGGCCGAACTCAAGTCCGACCGTGACATGCTGTTGTAACCGGGAGAGCAGATGAGCAAAGAATCCGAACACGCCGCGATCGACGCGGACAAGCAGCGCCTGATACGCGAGGGTGAGCTGTACCGCATCAAGGTGGTGCACGCCAAGGCCCTGGTGGCCAACGCGCTGCAGCCGGACGCGATGTTCCATGGCGCCGTCGAGCAGGCCATCGGCATGGCCCAGGCCCGCCTCGGCGGCCTGTTGCAGCCGGGCGGCCTGAAGGGCATCAACTTCAAGACGCTGATGCCGTATGCGCTGACGGTGGGTTCCTACATCGCCCGCAAGCGCCTGGTCAAGCCGGTCATGGGCGTGGCGCTGGTTGCCGGCCTCGGCGTGGCCTGGCTGTTGCGGCGCAAACCCGCGCCGGAGCAGGAGTAATCCCCCAAACGCCGCCACCGCGGCGTTTTTTTATTGGAGCTATGCAGATGAGCAGTCCCAAACCCGAATTGAATCCCGAGCGCTTGCGCGTGGTGCTGGTGTTGCAGGGCGGCGGCGCGCTGGGCGCCTACCAGGCCGGCGTGTTCCAGGCGATGCACGAGCACGGCCTGGCGCCGGACTGGATCGTCGGCACGTCGATCGGCGCGATCAACGCCGCCATCCTGGCCGGCAATCCGCACGAGACGCGGCTGCAGCGGCTGCGGCAGTTCTGGGACGGCATCGCCCACCGCGACAGCTACGATATGCGCCATGTGCCGGACCAGCAGCGGCGCTCCAACGTGCTGCTGCAAACCTGGGACACGCTGCTGCGCGGCGTGCCGGGCTTCTTCAAGCCGCGCTTCATGAGCCTGTTCCCGACCGGGGCCGCGGTCGATCCCGAGCAGGCCAGCTTCTACGACACGAGCGAGCTGGGCGATACCTTGAACCGCCTGATCGATTTCGATTACCTGAACCAGCCGGGCGGCATGCGGCTGACGGTCAACGCGCTCAAGGTCGCCTGCGGCAGCCTGCGCAGCTTCGACAACCGCGAACAAACCCTCAACGCCGACCACATCCGCGCCAGCGGCGCGCTGCCGCCGGGCTTCCCGCCGGTGCGCATAGACGGCGAGCTGTACTGGGACGGCGGCCTGTATTCGAACACGCCGCTGGAGACCGTGCTGGACGATAACGAGCATGTCGATACGCTGTGCTTCATGGTCGATTTGTGGAGCGCCGACGGCCCCGAGCCGACCACGCTGGACGAGGTGCAGACCCGGCAGAAGGATGTGACCTTCGCCTCGCGCTCCAAGCGCCACCTGGACGACTATGTCGCCACCCACAAGCTGCAGCAGAAGTTGCGCGAGCTGTACCAGGCCTTGCCGGAGCGGGCGAAGACGGTCGAGGGCGCGCAGGACCTGGCCGAGCTGGGCTGCGGCACCACGCTGCACGTGGTGCGGCTGGCGTACGCCGGGCGCGACTGGAACATGGCGGCCAAGGACATCAATTTTTCCAAGGGGTCGATCGAATGGCGCTGGGAGCAGGGCTACCAGGATGCGCTGCGCGCCATCGAGGCGGCGGGCTGGCTGAGTTTTGTGACGGAAGATACGCCGCTGGTCGTGCATGAACTGCCGCCGTTGCGGCGGCCGCACGACCAGGAGCGGGCCGCTTAGCGCGGCCGGCGGGGCGGTCAGTGCGGGTGGTGCTCGGCGCTGATCTGGGCCGCGTTCGCCATGTCCTGCTGGTAGGTGGCGCGCGCCTCCTGCAGGCAGCGGCGGCGCTCGGCGGCCGGGCCTTGTTTGCAGGCGATGTTGGCCTCGGCCAGCGCGGCGCCGATTTCCTTGCGCAGCGTGCGCAGCTGCGCGGCGGCGCTGGCGTCGTCCTGATACCAGCGCGCCGGATCGCCCTTGGCGATTTCCGACTGTTGCAGCTGCAGGTTTTGCGGTGGCGTGGTCTTGCTCTGCGCCTGCGCCGCGCAGGCGGCGCAGGCCATGGCCATGCCGATGACGAGGTGTCGTATATGAGCCATGATGTCCGCCGTTCGCTTACAGCCTGCCGGTGAGCAGCATGATCAGCAGGATCACGACGATCAGGCCGGTGATGCCGCTGGGCGCATAGCCCCAGCTGCGGCTATGCGGCCAGGTTGGCAGGGCGCCAATCAAAGCCAGGACGAGTATGATCAAAATGATGGTGCCCATGGGGTTCTCCTGTTGGTGGTAATGAGTAGCGATGAATAGCGATGAATAACGATTAATACGATTAATAACGATAAACGCGGCCGTCGACCAGGCGCACGCGGTTGCCGGTGCGCAGGTCGTAGATGCTGTCCTGGTTGACGATGCGGTAGTCGCCGTTATCCATGCGCACGCTGATCTGGTACTGCTCGTGCGACTGGTTGCGGTTGCTCTCCACATTGTTGCCGACCACGGCGCCGCCGACTGCGCCGGCCACGGTGGCGGCGGTGCGGCCGCTGCCCGAGCCGACCTGGTTGCCCAGCAATGCGCCGACCAGCCCGCCGGTGACGGCGCCGGCGCCGCTGGTGCCGGATTTGGCCTGCGTGACCTGGATGGATTCGATGGTGCCGTAGGAAGCCGCTTCAGCCTGGTTGGCGTAATAGCCTTGCTGTTGCGGCACAGAGCTGGTGCTGGCGCAGCCGCTGAGGACGGCGGTGCCGGCGACGAGCACGGCGGCGATGGCGGTCATGTGTTTCATATTGTTCTCCCGAAAAAGTATGAATCCAGCATAGCCAGCGCGCCGGCCAGGGTCTGTGCGCTTACGCACCTAGTTCAGGCGCCGTGTGCGATGTGCGGTCTGTGTACGGTACCGTACAGAGATAGGCGGGGAAGGGGCGTACAACGTCTACATCGGTAGCAAGGACATCCGGTCCATGCCAGCTGACAAACGACTGTTAAGACTTTAATCACTCCAAGGAGAATGCTATGAAAATCGCACACAAAATCGCTACCGCCCTGTTCACCGTTTCGCTGCTGGCCACCGCCGGCTGCGCATCGACCTCGACCAAAGAAGGCACCGGCGAGTATGTCGACGATTCCGTGATCACCACCAAAGTCAAAGCCAGCATCTTCAACGAGCCTAGCCTGAAGTCCACGGAAATCAATGTGGAAACCTTCAAGGGCACGGTACAGCTGAGCGGCTTCGTGGCCCAGCCTGAAGACATCGCCAAGGCCGGCCAGATCGCCCGCGGCGTCAAGGGCGTGACCGGCGTGAAGAACGACATCCACGTCAAGTAAGCTTTACCTGCCGGCGCGGTCCAGCCCAGCCGGGTTGGCCGCGCCGGGATTTTTTAGCGAGCCATCATGAGCCAGCAGCCTGAAGTACTCCCCCTCGTCAACGCTGCTGTCGCCGAAGGCGATGGCCCGCGTATTCCCCTGCATGTCCACGCCCGTGGCCTGGCGCTCGGCGTCATCGCGACGGTAGCGTTCATCTACGCGCTGCAATGGTCGCGCAATTTCCTCGTTCCCCTGTTACTCGGCATCCTGATCACCTATATGCTCAGCCCCATCGTGTGCTGGCTGGAGCGCATGCGCCTGCCGCGCGTGGTCGGTGCGACGCTGATCACCGCCGCCATCCTCGGCGGCTCGCTGGTCGTCATCGACAAGGTGCAGGGCGAGTTCGAATCCATCGTCGAAGAACTGCCCACCGTCAGCCATAAGCTGTCGCGCCTGCTGGCCGACCGCAGCCATCAGGGCCCCAGCACCTTGCAGCGCATCCAGGCCGTGGCCACCGAATTGCAGCAGGCCACCAGCGGCGCCCAGGAGCGCCGCGCCGCGCGCAAGGCCGCGCCGCCGCCGGACAGCGGCACGCTGCCCGTCATGGACTGGCTGTGGGCCGGTTCGATGGGCGTGATGGGCTTCCTCAGCCAGGCGGTGATGGTGATCTTCCTGGTGTTCTTCCTGCTGTTGTCGGGCGATACCTTCAAGCGCAAGCTGGTCAAGTTGACCGGGCCGTCGCTGAGCAAGAAGAAGATCACCGTGCACATCCTGGAGGACATCAACTCGTCGATCCAGAAATACATGCTGATGCTGCTCGTCACCAACGGCCTGCTGGCCTTGCTGATGTGGATAGCGCTGCGCTGGATCGGGCTGGAGAACGCCGGCGCCTGGGCCATCGTGGCCGGGCTGCTGCACCTGATGCCTTACTTCGGTCCCTTGCTGATCACGCTGGCCACCGGCGCGGTGGCCTTCATGCAATTCGAATCGTTCCAGATGAGCGCGCTGGTGATGGGCACCTCGCTGGCCATCGCCACGCTGGTCGGCACCGTGGTGGCGACCTGGATGACCGGCCGCTTCGCCCGCATGAACGCGGCGGCGGTGTTCGTCAGCCTGCTGTTCTGGGGCTGGTTGTGGGGCGTGTCCGGCCTGCTGCTGGGCGTGCCGCTGATCGTCATCGTCAAGGTGGTGGCCGAGCGCGTCGAAGGCATGGAAGTGGTGGCGGAACTGCTGGGCGAATAGGCTGGCCGGCCGCAAGTGCGCAATCGCACTTGTTTCTATGCGCGAGTCGGCTAACATACGGTTACACCTATCTTGAGGAGCAGCACATGAGTCCAGAGCATGACCGCCGCGCGCGGCCGGAGACCTCGGAAACTGCAGGCTGGCATTCCCTGGAGTTCATCGTCCGCCAGGCACTGGAAGTGCAGCGCGACATCGGCACCGCCAGCGCGGTGCAGTTCCTGCAATCGATCGGCATCAGCCCGCAGGTGATCGCCCGCGTGCTGGCGCCCGACGCGGTGATCCGCGAAGAAGACCAGCAGGCGCTGGCGTCGACCCTGCCCGTGGCCGACCTGCCGGTCGCCACGCCGCGCTCTTACCTGCGGCGCAAGCCCACGTGAGAATCCGAGAGTATGTGCGGGTGGTGGTAATGGTAAAGTCAAGTTTGCTTCTATACCAATCGCCCGCCACATGGCCCACTCCTCCTTCGTAGCGCGGCGCCGCGCCCTGCAACTAGCCGCCGGGCTGGGCGTGTATGCCGCGCTCGCGCGGCAGTCCGGCGCCGCCACGCGCGATCTGACGCCGGAGGAGTTCGCCGGCCGGACCTGGTCGGAAGACTTATCCCAGGCCGAAGCCACCTTGCGCTACCAAGCCTACTACACGCATCAGCTGCGCCGGCCGTATGCGCCGGCGCGCTTGGCGTCCTTGCCGGACCTGGCCCTGGTCAAGGCCTTCGATGATCTGTTCCGTATCGTTTTCCATACTGCCGACCAGGACGTTGCGCGCCACCTGCTGCAAGTCCATGCGCTGCTGCGCCAGCGTGGACTGGGCACGCCGGCGCAGCTGCAAGGCTGCTACGATGCCTGCTACTATGCCCGGCTGTTTGCGCCGGCCGCGCAGCTGGCGCTGCGCTTTCCCGGTCAGCTGGAGACCTCGCCGCCCATCCATGTCGCCGCCGACGCTGGCATCGCCGTGCCGACCTTGATACGGCTGGCCAGCGGCCGCAGGGAGCTGTACGCGACGCGCTACCCGATACCGCAGCGGCCGGCGGTCATCATGATCGGCGACGCCGGCTGCCATTTTTCCCGCGCCGCCACCGACGCGCTGGCGCGGGACGCGGCCCTGATGCGGCGCTTCGACGGCGCCTTGCAGTTGCTGGCGCCGCACGCGCTGCGCCTGCGCTTCGACGCGTATGCGCAATGGAATGCCGACCATCCGGCGCTGCCGATGGCGATCGCCTACCACTGGCGCGGCTGGTCCATGCTCGACGTGCGCAGTACGCCGGTCTTCTATTTCTTCAATGGTGGCAAGGTGCGCCATGTAGCCGCCGGCTGGCGCGACGACACGGCCAGGGCTGGTGTCGTCGCCGGCCTCGATGCTATCGGCCTGTAGCGGCCGGTTCGCGCAGGCTGCCCAGCTGCAGCGCGTACTGGCGCGCGAACTCGGCGCCGAGGAAGAAGATCTGCGCCGAGTAGTACACCCACAGCAGCAGCGCGATCACCGAACCGGCGGCGCCGAAGCTGCTGGCGACGCCGCTGTTGCCGATATAGACCCCGATCAGGTATTTCCCCAGCGTGAACAGGGCGGCCGTGCCCAGCGCGCCTATCGTCACGTCATGCCATGACAGCTTGATGCGCGGCAGCAGCTTGAAGATCGCCCCGAACAGCGCGGCGATGACCAGGTAGCCGATCGCCATATTGGCGGCCGACAGCACGATGCCGGCCTCGCGCCAGTAGTTCCCCCACAGTTTTTCCAGCAAGGCCAGCGCGGCGCTGACCACCAGCGACACCATCAGCAGGAAGGCCAGCACCAGGATCATGCCGAAGGACAGCAGGCGGGTGCGGACCACGTCCCAGACCGTGCCGTGGACCAGCGGCGGTACTTGCCAGATGTCGTCGAGGCTGGCCTTGAGCTCGGCAAACACGCTGGTCGCGCCGAACAGCAGCAGGGCGCCGGCGATCAGCGTGGCCAGCAGGCCTTGCTCCTTGTCGCGGGCGCCGGCCAGCACCAGCTGGATCGCTTCCGCGCCCTGGCTGCCGACCAGGCCGCGCAGTTCGTTGAACAACTGGCCCTGCGCCGCCTGCGGCCCGTAGAACCAGCCGGCGATCGCCAGCACCAGCACCAGCACGGGGGCCAGCGAAAACAGCGTATAAAAGGCCAACGCCGCGCCCTTGCTGCTGGCGCGGTGTTCAAACCATTCGCTGACGGTACATCGCAGTACCGTGACGAGAGTGAGCTTCATCGAAAAAAAGCCCCGCTGCGGGAGCGGGGCTGCTTGATGTTACTGAACGCGGCGTTCGATGGTGATTTGCTCGACTTCGACGCGGCGGTTAGGTTCCAGGCACTTGATCAAGTCCGCGCGCTTCTTGTCGTTGCACTGGACGATAGGATTGGCTTCGCCCTTGCCGACGGCGTTCAGCCGGTTGGCGGCGACGCCCTTGCCGACCAGATACTCCTTGACCGACAGCGCGCGGCGTTCGGACAGCTTCTGGTTGTACTTGTCGCTGCCCAGACGGTCGGCGTAGCCCGAGATCACCACGTTGTCGATGCCGCTGTTGGCGTTGAGCACGTTGGCGATGTCGTCCAGCTTGGGCTGGTTAGGATTCAGCTTGGCGCTGTCGAAACCGAACAGTTCGGTGGCCGACATCGTCACTTTCTCAAAGCGCGCCGGTGGCGGCGGTGGCGGCACCACGGCCGGTGCCGGTTGCGGCGCCGGTTCCATGGCGCGCGGCGGCGGTGGCGGCGGCGCGGCCGGTGCGGCTTTCGGCGGCGCGTTGAAGGCGATGTTCAGGCCGACTGTTGCGTAGTAGTTATTGCTCTTGCTGTTAGGGAATTCATCGCCGCGGATGAAGCCATGCACGTTGCGGATGTCCGCCTGGAAGGCGACCTGGTCGCTGATGTCGGCCTGGAAACCGAGGCCGGCGCTCAGGTAAGGCGAATTCTTGCGGCGTTCGCCGATGACATTCAGGTTGGCCTTGTCGCGCTCGGCGCCGACGCCGACCAGCAGGAAAGGACGGAAGGTTTTACGGGAGAACATGTACAAGCCATCCACGCCCAGCGTGTTTTGCTGGTAGCGCTGGCCGTTTTCACGGGAGCGGGCATAGGTGGTGCCGATCTGGACGTCCCAGCTTTCATTGAGCGCCTTGCCGAATTTCAGGCCGGCGCCATAGCCGCGCTTGTCCACGCCGAAGTCCGAATCGGGCTTCATGGCGTTCAGGCTGGGCTGGATATACCACGATGGATTGATGACCGCATCCTGAGCCAGGGCGGAAAACGACGCGCACAGGGCGACGACGGCGAGGGCGATATTCTTGGATTTATTCACAGGTGAGCTCCCGATTATTAGTGATGAGTGATTGTTGCAGCAATGGCCAGGCACCGCTGTTGGACCGAAGATTAGGGGCTTTGGTGCATCTCTTCCGTGCGCTAGCGTACCTAAGCTTGTGCTGTATCAAATCCGGCACATTTCCTGAAACTTAGTGCTAGGCCATTTGTCACAGCTTAAGTGCCAAGTATTTCGCTAATGTTCGTTGCCGCACAGACTAATGCTCCACGAAAAGGCATTCTGGCGTCAGATGCAGAGACCGTAGCGCGAAGCACGATGTCCGCCACGCTATCCGCCGCCACTAATCTCGGCAATTGTTATAAGGAGTGTTCCCATGCATGCAGTTAGACAACCTCAACATCTGGTCCAGAACGAGATGAAAGCCTCGCCGGAAATGCACGCGTCGACCGCCAAGCTGATGCTGGTGGAACGTCCGGGGCCGGCCCCGCTGGACCGCAAGCCGGCGCTGTCGATGGCCTCGATCGAGCGCGTCCGCTCGACCTCGGCCACGCTGCGCCGCATCGAAAACATGCAGAAGCTGATCGGCGAATTGCAGCTGCACGAAATGCTGGCGGACGAAATCGCCTGGTTCCTGAAGTTTTCGCCGTCCGGCGCCCGCAAATACATCCGCGACCTGCGCGAAGCCGGCGTGATCGAGCTGGCGCGCTACGTCGAAGGCACGGCCACCTACCTGGGCAAGGCCGTCTACCAGCTGACGCCGGATCCTGAGCGCGTGGCCGCCTTCCTGGCCGCCATCGTCCAGCCCAAGCGCGAAGGCGCGCCACCGCGCAAGGAACGCCCGGGCCTGCGCGAACAGGCGATGGCCGGCAGCGGCCGCCACTTCCACATCCTGGCCGACGACACCCACTATGCGATCCGCGTCAACCGCGGCCCGGTGATGCGCGATCCGCTGGTGGCCGCGCTGTTCGGCTCGGCGCCGTCGCTGCAAAAAGAAGAACAGCGCTGAGCGTCTAGCGCAGGCGTATGATGGAACAGCCGGGCATGCCCGGCTGTTTGCATATTGAAATGTCGGCAAGGCGCCCCACCTAGCCCAGACTGGACATCTCAACGGACGCGCTGCACATGGAAGCTTTGATCTGGATCGGCCTGACGGCGCTGCTGATAGCGACGCCCTTTTTCTACCCGCGCTGGCGTCTGCGGCGGGTGCTGGCGCAGCCGCTGCCGGCCGCCGCGCAGGCCGTCCTGCAGCACAATATTCCCGTCTACCGCCGCATGGCGCCCGCGCTGCAGCAGCAGTTGCAGCGGCTGGTCGTGCAGTTCCTGCACCAGAAAAAATTCATCGGCTGCGAGGGCCTGGAAGTGACCGACGAGATGGCCGTCACCATCGCCGGCCAGGCTTGCCTGCTGCTGTTGAACCGGCCCAGCAAGGTCTATCCGGCGCTGCACACCATCCTGGTCTACCCCAGCGCCTTCGTGGCGCGGCGGGCCGAGGTCGGTCCCGGCGGCGTGGTGACGCCGGGCCACCAGACCATGCTGGGCGAATCCTGGGACGACGGCCGCATCGTGCTGTCCTGGGACGACGTGCAGCGTGGCGCCGGCGACTGGACGGATGGCCACAACGTCGTGCTGCACGAATTCGCCCACCAGCTCGACAGCGAATCGGGCCGCGCCAACGGCGCCCCGTATCTCGGCAACCCGGCCAGCTACAACGAGTGGTCGGAAGTGCTGGAGCGCGATTTCCAAAGCCTGCGCCACAGCGCCATGTACCGCCAGCACAGCGTGATGGACCACTACGGCGCCACCAATCCGGCCGAGTTCTTCGCCGTCGCCACCGAGACCTTCTTCGAAAAACCCTACCAGATGGCCGAGCACCACGCCGAGCTGTTCGCCGAATTCCTCAAGTACTACCGCGTCGATCCGCGCGACTGGATGACGCCGCCACCGCCCCCTGTGGCGCTGCCGCACGAGTGGTCGGCGGGCTGGACGCAATGAACGCCCGCACGGCCTGAACTAGGGCATAATCGACACAGCCGCGCATGCCGATGCCTGCCGTCCGTTTGCGCGAACTGCGCCGGATGGAAGCTGTCGCGAGGCTATCGATATGCAATTTGACGAGTTCGACTTTCTCTCCTCGGACGCCGCCGGCGCGCCCGCCGCGCCCCTCGCCGAGGCCGCGTCGCCGCTGGTGCGCCTGCAATACCTGGTCGACAATACGCCGGCCATCATCTATTGCACCGTGCCCAGCGGCGACTTCAAGATGACCTTCGTCAGCAACAACGCCTACAACGTGCTGGGCTACCGCCCCGAGCAGATGGTGGCCGACCCCAACTTCTGGTTCGACCACATCCATCCCGACGATGCGCCCAGCATCTTCTCCAGCCTGGCGCTGGTGTTCAGCGAAGGCCAGCGCGCCTACGAATACCGCTTCCGCATCAGCGACGGCAGCTATCTGTGGATGCACGACACGCTGCGCCTGATCCGCGACGAGCACGGCGTGCCGCTGGAGGTGATCGGCTCGCTGACCGATATCACGGCGCGCAAGCGCATGGAGGAGGCGCTGCAGGCCAAGGGCATCGAGCAGCAGGCGCTGATCGGCGAACTGCGCAACGCCCACGAGCAGCTGCTGCAATCGGAAAAGATGGCCTCGATCGGCCAGCTGGCGGCCGGCATCGCGCACGAGATCAACAACCCGGTCGGCTTCGTCAACTCCAACATGGGCTCGCTGAAGAATTACGTCGTCACCCTGCTGGGCGTGATCGAACGCTACGAGCAGGCGGCCGCGCCGCATCCGGCGCTGGCGGCGCAGCTGGCGGTGCTGCGCCAGCAGGCCGACCTGGAATTCCTCAAGGAAGACGTGACCGACCTGGTGCGCGAATCGATGGACGGCCTGAAGCGGGTCAAGGACATCGTCCAGGCGCTCAAGGATTTTTCCCACGTCGGCGAGACCGAGTGGCAGGTGGCCGACCTGCACCACGGGCTGGACAGTACGCTCAACATCGTCGCCAACGAGATCAAGTACAAGGCCCGGGTCGACAAGCAGTACGGCACGCTGCCGCCGGTGACGTGCCTGGCCTCGCAGCTGAACCAGGTGTTCATGAACCTGCTGGTCAACGCCGCCCACGCGCTGCGCGAGCAGGGCGTGATCACGCTGCGCACCGGCGCCGCCGACGGCTGGGTCTGGATCGAGGTGGGCGACAACGGCTGCGGCATCGCGCCGGAAAACCTGAACCGCATCTTCGAACCCTTCTTCACCACCAAGCCGGTCGGCAGCGGCACCGGGCTGGGGCTGTCGCTATCGTACGGCATCGTCAACCGCCACGGCGGCCGCATCGAGGTGGCCTCGGTGGTCGGCCAGGGCGCGCGCTTCACGGTGCACCTGCCGGTGCAGCCGCCGCAGGCCGCGGCGCCGGCTTGACTGCCGCTACAGGATGACGGCGCCGTCGTCGTCGCGCTTGACGTCGAGCAGGCCGGGCTCCTCGGCCTCCAGCCGCCGCGCCTCCAGCTCCTGCGGCGTCGGCGCCGGCGCGGCCACCAGCTCGGCGCGCAGCGCCAGCGCCTGCCGCACGTTCTGCTCCAGCTCGGCGGCGTCCCAAGGCTTGGCCATGAAGCGGAAGGCCTGCGCCTGGTTGATGGCGCTGAGCACCGTGCCGTATTCGGCCGAGGCGCTGAGCATGATGCGCACCGTGTTCGGCGCCACGTCCCTGAGCGCCTGCAGCAGCTCGCCGCCGCTCATCTGCGGCATGTGGTAGTCGCAGATGATCAGGTCGAAGTCGCAGTAGCAGATGCGTTCGAGCGCGTCGTAGGGATTGGTGTAGCTTTCGATCTGCGGCGGCGCGCCGCGGAACATCTGCAGCAGCGCGCGCTGCAGGGCGCTGAGCACATTGCCCTCGTCGTCCACCAGCAGGATCTTGCTCATGCTTCTCCTTTCGGGTTGCGCACCCAGATCGCCAGCCGGGCGCCGCTCTTGGTCTCGAAATCCTGCACCTGCTGGATCATGCGGGCGTCGAGCACGTGCTCGACCGACAGCAGCATCAGGCCGTCGCGGCTGATCAGGTCGCGCGCCAGCACCATGCCGGGCAGCAGTTCGCCGGACAGCACTTCTACCCCGGCGCCGGCGTCGGCGTCGCCGTCGACGATCTGGCGGAAGGCCGCCACCACGTGCGGATCGTAGCGCTTGCCGCTGGCGTCGAGGATCAGCGACTTGGCTTCCTCCGGCCGCAGATGGCGCTGCACCATCGCGCCCTGTTGCAGGTTGTAGTAGTCGGCCGCCAGCGCCAGGATGCGCGCGCCCAGCGGGATCGCCAGCCCGGCCAGGCCGTCGGGGAAGCCGTTGCCATCGAAGCGCTCCAGCTGGGCGCGCAGGATGGCGGCGCTGCCGCGCATGTCTTCCAGCGGCATCAGCAGTTCGGCGGCGCGCTGCGGGTGCTTGCGGAACAGGCCCAGCGATTCGCCGTGCAGCATGGTCAGCGGGGTTTGCAGCAGCTCGTCGGCGAAGCCTATCTTGCCGATGTCGTGCAGCAGGGCGGCGATGAAGATTTCCTGGGTCTCGCGCGCGTCCAGCTCCAGCCGCACCGCCAGCTGGCGCGCCAGCTCGGCAACCAGGCGCGCATGGCCGGGCCGGTTGTGGGCGCGCAGCTCGATCATGCTGGAGAAGATCTTGATGGTGGTGACGAAGTTGCGCTTGAGCTTGGCGTTGGCGGCGCTGGTCGCCTCGTGCTCGGCCTTGAGCTGGCGGGTGCGCGCCTCGACCTTGGCCTCCAGGCTCTGGTTGAGCGTCTTCAATTCCTCGTTCTGGCGCAGCGTCAGCGCTTCCAGGCGCAGCTTGTCCTGCTCCAGCTGGCGTCGCTCCAGTGCGTGGCGCACCAGCAGCAGCATGTCGCCGTCTTCCCACGGCTTGGTGATGTAGCGGTAGATCTCGCCGCAGTTGATGGCGTCCTGGATCGACTGGATGTCGGAATAGCCGGTCAGCAGCAGGCGCACGGTGTCGGGCCAGCGGGTGCGCACCTGGGCCAGGAACTGGGCGCCGTTCATTTCCGGCATGCGCATGTCGGAGATGACCAGGTCGACCTGTTCCTTTTCCAGCACGGCCAGGCCCAGCGCGCCGCTCTCGGCCAGCAGCACGCGGTAGCCGGCCGGACGGAACAGGCGGCGCAGCGAGGACAGGATGTTGGGCTCGTCGTCCACGCACAGCAGCGTGGCGCCGAAGGCCGGCTCGGCCGAGGGCGACAGGGCGGTGTTCATGGCGCGCTCCCGCCGGCCGCCGCGGCGTCGCTGCCGGCCTCGCTGTCGGGCTGGCTGACCGGCAGGCGCACGCGGAAGCGGGTGCCTTTGCCCAGTTCGGTGTCGACATCGATGCGGCCGCCGTGCTTCTGCACGATGCCGTAGGCCAGCGACAGCCCCAGCCCGGTGCCCTTGCCGACCGCCTTGGTGGTGAAGAAGGGGTCGAAGATGCGCGACAGCGTGTCCGGCGCGATGCCGCTGCCGTTGTCGGCCACCTCGATCCACACCATGCCGTCGCCGTCGGCGCCGGTTCGCACGGTGATGCGGCCGCGCTGCGCGCCGATGGCGTGGGCGGCGTTGACCACCAGGTTCATCACCACCTGGTTGATCTGCAGCGGCAGGCACTGGATGTCGGGGATGTCGCCGTAGTCCTTGACGACGTCGGCCTTGTACTTGACCTCGTTGGCGACGATGTTGAGCGTGGAGTCGATGCCGCGGTGCAGATCGGACCAGACCCAGTCCTGGTTGGCGTCGACCCGCGAAAAATCCTTCAGATCCTGGACGATGTGGCGCACCCGCACGATGCCTTCGCGCGATTCGGCCATCAGCGCCGGGATGTCCTGGCGCAGGAAGTCGAGGTCGATCTGTTCGCGCCGGGTGCGCAGCGCGTCCGCCGCCGCCGTGCCGGGCTCGGCCTTCTGGTAGGCGTCGAGCATCTCGAACAGCTGGTCCAGATAGGTTTGCAGCGTGCTGAAGTTGGAAAAGATGTAGCCGATCGGGTTGTTGATCTCGTGCGCCACGCCGGCCGCCAGCTGGCCGATCGAGGCCAGCTTGTCGGCCTGCACCAGCTGCTGCTGGGCGCGCGACAGCTGGCTGTTGAGCTCGGTCAATTCCAGGTTGCTGCGGCGCAGTTCGGCCTCGGCCAGGTGGCGCTGGCGGATGTCCTCCTGCAGCTGCTCGTTCATGTCGGCCAGCTGGGCCGTGCGCTTCTCGACCACGTGTTCCAGGTTGTCGTGGGCGCGGCGCAGCGCGTTCTCGGCCACGCGCCGCTCGGTGACGTCGCGCAGCGTTTCGATGGCGCCGACGATCCGGCCCTGGTGGTCGCGCAGCGGCGCCGCCGTGAAGTGCAGCCAGTGGCCGCTGGCGCCGATGTTGGGGAAGAAGTCCTCGGCCTCGTAGGCGCCGGGGATCAGCGCCGAGGCGCGGTACTTGCCCGGGTAGAGCAGCTCCAGCTGGCGCTCGTCGCCGGCCACGATCAGGTCGGCCAGCACCGCGCGCGGCTTGGGATAGAAGGCTTGCCAGTGGTTGCTGGTGCCGACCATGGCCAGCTTGCTCCAGCCCAGCAGGTGCTCGCAGGCGCGGTTCCAGTGGGTGATCACATGCCGGGTGTCGATGGCGAAGGTGGCCACCGGATGGCCGTCGAAGAATTCGGACAGCGCGATCGCGGCGTGCGGGGGCGCGTCGGCGAGCGGCGGGCTGGCGGGGGCGGCGGCGTTCATGGGCTCAGCATCTTGCACATGGTGTCGTACAGCTGTTCGGCCTCGGCGAACACGCCGCGCCAGGCCTCGTCGCTCAGCCCCAGCTTTTGCCAGACGGCCAGCGACAGCGGCGGCGCCTGGTCGTCCTCCTGCGCCGACAGGTCGAGCGCGTGGGCCACGATGTTGGCGACGTAGACCACGGTCGACAGCGTGGCCGGGCCGTCGCCGCCGGGCTGGTGGTGTCCGGCCACCGCCGCCTGGATCGGCGGCGGGAACTTCCAGTGCGCGGCCAGCGCGCTGCCGACGGCGGCGTGGTCGATGCCGAACACCGCCAGCTGGGCCGGCGCCGCCGTGCAGTCGTGCTCGACGCGGTAGGCGTGCACGCGGCGGTAGTCGTCGGGGAAGCGGCTGGCCAGCACCAGCGTGCCGAGGTCGTGCAGCAGGCCGGCGGTGAAGGCGGTGTCCGGGTTGATGCGCATGTGCGGCGCCAGCACGCGGGCGCACACCGCGCTGGCGATCGAGTGGCGCCAGAAGGCCGGGAAATCGAACTGGCTGCCCGGCACCGGCGCGAAGCTGTCCGTCACGGAACAGGCCGTCACCAGCGTGCGGATGGCGTGGAAGCCCAGCACCGAGATCGCTTGCTGGATCGACGTCACCTTGGCCGGCATGCCGTAGAACGAGGAGTTGGCCAGGCGCAGCGTCTTGGCCGTCAACGCCTGGTCGAGCGTGATCTTGGCGGCCAGCGCGTGGGTGTCGATATCGTCCTGGTTCATGCTGGCCAGCAGTTCGCTGACCACCGCCGGCAGCGAGGGCAGGTCGCGCACGGCCTTGATCACATCGTCGACGGTCATGGCTGCTGGTCCTCGCGGTAGCGGCGCAGGCGTTCCAGCAGCAGGGCGCCGCCGTCGCTGTCGGCGCTGTGGCGGAACAGCTGGTCCAGCCGCCGCAGGCGCTGCGCGCGCGCCGCCGCCAGCGCCGCCGGATCGGCCGGCTCGGCGCTCGACCACACCACGCAGCGCTCGATGCCGCGCCGGCGCAGCGAGGCCAGCGTGGCGTCGGTCAGCGCGGCGTCCTGCGGCAGCAGCACGCTGCCGTTGGCGTCGAGCAGGGCGGCGGCCAGCGTCATGCCGGCCGCCGCCTGCTCGAGGCCGATTTCGCTGGGCGTGGCGGGCGTCGTCATGGCGGCGGCTCCACGGTGCTGAGGGTGATCAGGCTGCCGCGCGAGGCCGAGTGCTCGCCCATCGGGTAGCACATCACGGCGTAGCGCCGGCCCTCGATGTCGGCCACGTGGTGGCGCGGCGCGCCGTCGGCCTGGAACAGCTCGGGCAGCACGTTGCCGGCCTCGCTGCCCAGCAGGGCGCCGCCGTGGCGGAACAGGCCGGCGGCGGCGCCGTTGACGAAGGCGATCATGCCGGCATCGTCCATGCCGATCACCGGCAGCGGCAGGTGCTGCAGCACTTCGCGCGCCACGCTCAGGCTGATCTCGCCGCGGCTGATCTGGCGCTGCTTTTCCTGCAGCAGCTGTTCCATGCGGCGGTTGGCGGCCGCCAGCTCCTGGTTGGCGCTGCGCACCTCCAGGTTCAGGCGCAGGTTGTCGTCGGCGATTTCCTTGATGCGGAAGGCGTCGGCGATATGGCCGCGCAATTGCTCGTCGTCCCAGGGCTTGGTCAGGAATTTGTAGATCGCGCCTTCGTTGACGGCGTCGGTCACGGATTGCAGCTCCGTGTAGCCGGACAGCATGATGCGGATGGTGTCCGGCGCCAGCTCCCTGGCCTTGCGCAGGAAGTCGGCGCCCAGCATGCCGGGCATGCGCTGGTCGGAGACGATGACGTCGACCGGATGCTCGGCCAGCACCGCCAGTCCCTGCGGGCCGTCGTTGGCGCTGTAGACCTGGTAGCGGTCGCCGCGCAGCAGGCGCTTGAGCGCGGCCAGGATGTTGGGTTCGTCGTCCACCAGCAGCAGGCGGCGCGGCGGCTTGTGCATGCGCAGCAGGTGCTCCGGCAGCGCGCGGCCGCTGGCCAGCAGCTGCTGCAGTTCGGCCGAGGCCAGCGGCGGGGCGAAGAAATAGCCCTGGATCTGGTCGCACATATTACGCCGCAGGAAGTCGCACTGGCTCTCGGTCTCCACGCCCTCGGCCACCACCTTCATGCCCAGGTTGTGGCCCATGGCGATGATGCTCTTGGCCATGGCGGCGTCGTGGCTGTCGCTGACCACGTTGCGGATGAAGTCGGCGTCGATCTTGATGGCGTCGAAGGGATAGCGTTTCAGGCTGCTCAGCGAGCCGTGGCCGGTGCCGAAGTCGTCCAGCGTCAGGTTCAGGCCGCGCGCCTTGAAGCCGGCCAGCAGGTCGTCGCAGCCGTCGCCGGCCTCGGTCA
This sequence comes from Duganella sp. HH101, assembly GCF_001758795.1. Taxonomy (NCBI): domain Bacteria; kingdom Pseudomonadati; phylum Pseudomonadota; class Betaproteobacteria; order Burkholderiales; family Oxalobacteraceae; genus Duganella; species Duganella sp. HH101. Next base: position 81,681 of record NZ_LRON01000027.1, read on the forward strand.
GCGCGGTCTCGGTGATCTCCAGCGTCAGCGCGGCCGGGGTGATCGCGTAGTCGTCCAGCAGGGCGGCCACGGCGTCGCCGAAGCCGGGGTCGCGGAACTGGCTGGGGGCGACGTTGACCGCCACCCGCAGGTGGTTCTGGCCGCCGCGCCGCCAGGCGTTGAGGTCGCCGCAGGCGCGGCGCAGCACCCAGTCGCCGATGGCGGCCGTCATGCCGGCGCCCTCGGCGCGCGGCAGGAAGGCCTGGGCCGCCAGCAGGCCCAGGGCGGGATGCCGCCAGCGCACCAGCGCCTCCAGGCTGACCACGGCGCCGGTCTGCAAGTCCACCAGCGGCTGGTAAAGCAGGCACAGTTGATCGAGCGCCAAGGCCTGTTCCAGCTCGGCGTGGAACGAAAGGCTGGCGGCGGGCGACATGTCGGGCGTTTGCTGGGCTGCAATCACGGTCGCGCCTATCAAAATAAAAGCCGGTAGATGGCGAAGTACTCGATTGATTATACGGCCACACCCCCTGTTTTTCCGCAACGCGCCAGGTTTTTTTGCCGCCCGCCGCACGCCCGCGCCGTTGTTGCTTATCGGAGACTAAGCCTGCGCTGGCGGCAATTTTCGGTATGATAGTCGCTACAATCAATGCACCTGGCACCCGTCGGACTAACGCGTTTGGATGGATAGGGGGATGCGGCTATGACACAGGCATGGGTAGTGCTCACGCGCCCGGACGGCCGCGATGTGGCGGCGCCGTCGGAAGCCCAGATGGCGGCGGCGCTGGCGGAGGTCTACAGCGGCAACGCCGCCGGTCCCGATGGCGGCCCCGGCAGCGCCGTGCTGCGTTTCGGCTATGACGATGGCTTGATGTATGAAGTCGAAGTGTCGGCCGGCGGCAGGGTGCGGTTTGCCGAATGGTCGGACCGCGATTGCGAAATCGCGCTGGCCGATCCGCGCACCATGGCCGCGCTGGCGCAGGCCGACGCCTTGCAGCTGTGGCGCTTGCTGGCGCAGCGGCAGGTGGCCAAGATCCGCAACCAGCCTTGGAGCGATGCGGCTTGAAGCTAGCGGCGCTGCTGTTCGAGCAGCGTCTGGCAAGCGATGCACAGCCGCGCTTCCGGCCGCGCATCGAGCCGCGAGTAGCCGATGGTCTCGCCGCAGCGTTCGCACAATCCATAGCTGCGGTCGTCGAACTTGGCCAGCGCGTGGCGCACGATGTGCAACTGGCGCGCCGTGTGTTCGGCGGCCTCGTGCACCAGCGCGTTGAGGGTGCGCTGGCTGGCGTTGTCGGCCGGCGAGGCTTCCGCCTCGTGCGGCAGCGGCACGCGCACGTCGGCGCTGCGGTCCAGGTCATCGGCCAGCTGGCTGAGCAGCGCGGCCCGCGCGCCTTCCAGCCGCGCCCGCAGGGCCATCCATTCCATTTCGTCGAGTCCGTTCATGCCGCACACTCCTTACGGCATTGGACCGGCGCGCGGCGATTTTGTTCGCGGCCGCGTCAGCGCGTCGGCAGCAAGGCGTCCACGTGGTGCTTGAGTTTTTCCAGCGGCGCGACCAGGCGCTCCGGCTTGCCGGTCGCCACCGCCGCGCCCAGCGACAGCAGTTCGGCGGCGATGTCGATCAAGTCCTTGGCGCGGTCGATGCGGGCGATGGCGTCGCGGGCGCGCGCGGCGACGTCCAGCAGTTGCTGCTGCGCGCTGTCCAGGCCGCTGGCGGCCAGGCGGGCGGCATCGAGGTAGATGCCGTTGGCGCGCTGGCGCAAGATCACCTCGTTTTCAAACAGCGCCTGCGCCGCGCCCTGCGAGATGGCGGGCGCCTGGCCGCCCGGCGCCGGCTGGCGGATGGCGTGCATCAGGCGGGCGTGCAATGCGTCGGCGCAGGCGGACAGGCTGTCGGCCAGCTGCATGATGTGGTGCGTATCGGCCATGGCGGCTCCTTGCGGGGATCAGGGATGGGGGAATTGGTCCAGCAGCATGCGGTGGCTCTGCTCGATGGCGGCCAGGTTTTTCTGCGCCAGGGCGTTGCGCGCGGCGATCAGGTGGTATTCGACCCGCTTGTCGTTCTGTTGCGAGCGGGCCAATGCCTGCAGCAGGCGGTCGCGCCTGGGATCGAGGAAGGGCAGCTCCGTCTCCAGCATGCCGAGCACGATTTTTTCTTCGTTGTCGCTGGTCTTGCCGTACAGGGTCAGCAGGATGTGCATGGCTTCCAGCACCTGCTGCACGGACGAGCGGCCGTCGCGCATCAGCTGCTGCACCGCTGCCTCCTGCATGGGGCGGGTGGCGGCGCGCGCCACCAGCCGCGTCAGGCCGGCGTAGGCGCTCACATGGTGCTCGTTGAGGCCGCTGTCGGGCCAGGCCTTGATGCCGTCGCCGAGCGACTTGACCTGGTCTTCCATGTCGTAGGCGCCGTCGCCGGCCAGCCGGCCCAGCGCCTGCATATACGCTTGCACGCCGCGCTGCAGCCGGGCGAAATCGTCGCAGGCGGCCTGGCGCTGGCGGTCGAGCTCGCGCTCGCGGGCATCGGCGCCGGCGCTCAGGAAAGGTTGTTCGCGCTGGTAGGTGTTGCGGTAGCGTTCGGTCAGCTCGTGGTAGGCGCCCAGTTGCGGCGCCTGGGCGGCAAAGCTGCGCACGGCGGCCATGCGCGGCGTGCTGCTGGCGCAACCGCCGAGCAGGGCCAGCAGGCCGAGGAGGAGGAAGACACGGGTGGTTTTCATAGGCGCTCCGCAAAGTGTGAGGATATTGTTGGCCCGGGTGTCTCCCCTCGTGTTGCGGCAGCGCAGATCAGGTGCGCAAGGCTTCCCTCCAGCCCAGGCCGGCGGCGGTGTCGCCGGCCGGCAGGTATTCGCAGCCCAGCCAGCCGTCGTAGCCGATCTCGTCGATGAAGCGGAACAGGTAGCGGTAGTTGATCTCGCCGGTGCCGGGCTCGTGCCGGCCCGGCGTGTCGGCGATCTGCATGTGCTTGATCAGTGGCAGGTGGGCGCGGATGGTGTTGCTCAACTCGCCCTCCATGCGCTGCATGTGGTAGATGTCGTATTGCAGGAACAGATTGGCACTGCCGGCCTCGGCGATGATGTCCAGCGCCTGGCGGCTGGTGTTGAGGAAGTAGCCGGGAATGTCGTAGCGGTTGATCGGTTCGATCAGCAGCTCGATGCCGTGCGGCGCCAGCTCGGCGGCGGCCCAGCGCAGATTGTCGAGGTAGGTGGCGTGGGCGCGTTCCGGCGCCAGCCCGGCCGGCAGCTTGCCCGCCATGCAGTGCAGGCGCGGCACGCCCAGCGCGGTCGCGTAGTCCAGCGCGCGCAGCACGCCGGCGCGGAACTCTTGCTGGCGGCGCGGATCGCAGGCCATGCCGCGGTCGCCCGCGTCCCAGTCGCCGCAGGGCAGGTTGAACAGCACCAGCCGCAGCTGGTGCCGGCGCAGGCGCCCGGCCAGCACATCGGCTTCGTAGGCATAGGGGAAGAGGAATTCGACGCCGTCGAAACCGGCTGCGCGGGCCAGCGCGAAGCGGTCCAGGAACGGCGCATGGTTGAACAGCATCGACAGGTTGGCGGCAAACTTGGGCATGGCGGCTCCGGGGGGACGGGGTGGCGGAAACGTTATCGTAACCGCAAACGCCGCCGCCGCGCCGGCGCGAAAAAAAAGCCACCCGAAGGTGGCTTTCCGATTTATCGGCCGCGGCCGCCGGAGCGGTGCTGGGCCGCCGAGCGCGGTGCGCTGGTGCCGGTGCGTGGACCGCCGCCAGCCGGCGCGCCCGGCGCGCGTGGCTTGCCGCCGCCGTTGCCGCCACCGCCCGCTGGCTTGGCGCCAGCCGCGGCAGGCTTGCCGCGACCGCCGCC